>JACQNW010000010.1 GCA_016202845.1 Candidatus Aenigmatarchaeota archaeon | reverse complement strand
TTTGTGTAATACCTGAATATTAAGTTGGTCAGCTATAAGTGAGTAATATGAATGAAAAATTGACGCCAAAAGAGTCTGAGCAATCAGGCGAGTTGTTAAAAAAAGAAATTATTGAAGCAATTAAAAAACATCAGGAAATAAGCCCTGATGTAATCTCTAGTGTAGAGACAATGATAGAAAGCATTTCTGATAAGAATCAGTTTCATGATCTTGATGAAGTAAAGGTTTGGTTCAAGAAAAAAGTTGATGAATGCCCAATGGCTGTGGAAGAGATCGGCCTCAAGGATGTAAAGGGCGGATGGCATTATAATGAAAAAGGCAATCTCGTTCATGAATCAGGCGGCTTCTTTTCTGTTATAGGAGTGAAGGTTTCCAATGCCCAGTTCAGGGAATCTGGAAAAGGCTGGGAACAGCCTATGGTTGATCAGGGAACAAAAAGCTCTATCAATGCGACATTGAGGAAAAGGTTTAATGGTGTTTATCACTATCTTGTCCAGGCAAAGGCAGAGCCTGGGAACTATGGCAAGGTTCAAGTCTCTCCCACTTTGCAGGTTACTTTTAGCAATTTCAACCAGATGCATAAAGGCAACAAGCCTCTTTTTTCAGACCTTTATGATGATCCTGAAAAATACAAAGTTGTCTATGCACATTGGCTGCCGGAAGACGGCGGAAGATTTTACCTGAAGCGCATATACAGTATGCTTGTTGAGGCAGACGAGAATACAGAAATACAAGTCCCTGAAGGCTTTATCTGGCTTACAATGTATCAGATAAAACAGCTTTTGAAAGAAGACAATATTGTAAATCCGCATATAAGAAGCATAATTGCGCATTTGTGAGGGGTAGAATGCCAAAAATATTGGGAAAAAATAATGAAAAGCAAAAAAAGAAAAAAGAAGCCGAAATACTGATAGTTGCAAAGCAAAATCGTACAGGCATTAGGATGGCAAGAAAGCTTGAAAAAGAGCTCAAAAAATATACGGAAAATGTTCATTTTGACCGTTCCACTGCGCTAAGGCTGAAAAAAAGAGGCACGCCTGTAAAGAAGTTCTCAGGTGACCTTGTTATAACAATAGGCGGTGATGGCACTCTGCTTTGGACGTCCCACCAGACTGACGTGCCTATTTTGCCGATAAAAATAGAAGGCTATGGATTTTTGTGCACGGCAAATTTCAAGCAGCTGCTTGAAAATTTGAAAAATGTTGTTGAAGGCAAATATGAAATCACCCATAGGATGAGGTTGAAGTGCATAAGGGTAAGGAAAAGCAAGATTGAAAAATACATAGACAGGATTTTCCACAGTGAATACCCGTTCTCGATGAATGAAGTCACGTTTGCAAGAAAGCGCCCTTCAAAAATTTTAGAGTTGGAAGTGAAAATAGACGGCGCTTTGTTTGATTTTGTCGGAGATGGTGTTTTGTTTTCGACTCCTGCTGGGTCAACGGCATACGGCTCGTCTGCAGGCGGATCTATAATAGACCCTTCGCTGTCAGCAATAACAATGGTTCCGTTGTACCCTTTCTATTCAAAAATAAAGCCAATGATTTTGCCAATGGACAAAAAAATAGAAGTAACAATAAAAGGCGGCGACTGCGCCCTGATAATAGACGGCCACAGCGGCGATTATGTAACGTCAGACTCCACTTTTATAATAGAAGGCGCAGAACCGGCAAAAATAATTTCAATAGTGCCACAGAATTTCTACGAAAAAGTCCGGAAAGGTTTGATGAGTTAAAGGAAAGGAACTAAGGATCAGCGACAGATTTCGTGCATGTTACAATGGGCCCGTTTTCTGCACACTGCTTGTAACCGGCAAATATATCCTGAGTATAAGTCCTGTAAATTACCTGTCTCTTTTTCACAGATTGCTCCTGTTTGTTTCCATAATATCTGTAATAATCCCTGTTATGAAAATAGTCAGCCCATGCAGGCCCTGAGACGCTGTCTACAAAGATAGGGCCCCATCCCCAGTCTATCACCGATGCAATCAGGGACGGATACGATGTCGGCGGAATATATGGAGCTGCCGGCTGGGGTATGTGAACTATGAACGGTCCTGTGTCTGCAGATACAGTCCTAAATTGCGAAGCAGGGAATGTTTGAACGTAAACCAGAGGGTCCTGCGTGCCAAAAGAACTGTAAGCAGGAAAGTAGCTCTGAGATTGGTAAAATGTCCCTGAATTGCTTCCTGCAAACTGCCACGAAAGCGCAAACACTATAGCCAGCAAAGGCAATAAATGATAGTTGATTTTCTGTTCCTTTTTTGAATTTAGCATAGAACAAGGATAACAGATAATTATTAAAACTAGTTGGAAATATCAGATAAATATTAGGAATCGTTTTGTTCTCTGCTATTTAC
>JACQNW010000128.1 GCA_016202845.1 Candidatus Aenigmatarchaeota archaeon | reverse complement strand
GCTATATGTAACCAAATAAATTAATATCGGGGTTATTTATTTGGTTAGCTATAAGCTTTGGAGTTAGATAAAAATGAAAGGTATAGCAATTTTGGTCCTTGTGCCGCTTGTGATACTCGCAACAATGATGATAGGAATTGGTATATATTTTCTTGTTTTCAAAGGAACTGCCGGAGAGCTGATAGCATGGGTGTCTCCTTTTGCACAGGGCATACCTGAAGCCATAGGGTGATCAAATGCTCCCTGTTGTTGAATCTCCTTTTTACCTTATCGTCATGTTTGTCGTGATTGCCATTGTAATGATTGCCTTTACAACATCATTCCAGTCAGGCGAGCAGGAGAAAGAGGATGTTGTTGATAATGCTCAATTGCCATTTGTAAATACAATCGGCAATATTGTGCGTGTAACACAGGATCCGGAAGCCGAAGTGGCATGCAGCCAGGGAATTGAACAAACATTGTACACGGTGGATTTGAAGTCTGCAAAAGTCAAGTTCCTTGAAAGAGGCATGGATCAAAACGTGTATGTTTCAATTTATTATAAAGGAGCAAGGGCTGCAAACAAAAATATACAGCCGCTCAAGCCGGAAATTGAGCAGCTTCTAAGCTCAGAAGCAAAGGGAGAAGTGAAATTTGTCAACATGATAAGCGAAGAGCCTCCGCCAATTTTAAGAAATGATGCAGCAGAATACCCGGGGCAAATTCAGCCTTTGCAAACTTTGTTTCTTAACAATCATATGATTACCTTGCAAAGCCTTGAAAACAAATTTCTTTACTCAACAGGTCCTTTAGACGCATTGAGGGGCGGAAGATGCGTTGCGACCATTCGCTTTCAGTGCGCACAGGATGATATAAGCCTTATGAAATTATATCTGGAAGACGATAAAATCTCCTGCCAGGATCAGGAAAATCCAGAGATTTGCCAAAAATATATCAATCCATGCAAAGTTGTTGCAAAAATCGAGCTTCAAGACTATGCAGATGCAACAAAATCATGCGGTGAACGCAAGCCGGTATTTCGGGTGCTTGCAGACAAAGCAGGAGTATGGGAAATTGGAGACCCTTTATGGATTATTTTCTGGCGAAATGAGCCTCAATATCAGGATTGCTGGAAAAAGGAAAGGTTTGACCCGGACAATGGCGACCGGTGCGATCTTGCATACCTTGGCGCGCAAAAAATTTCAGTCCCCCCTTCAAGCTATAAGACAGGCTGCGCCTAATAATAAGTTCAGTTAATAATTGAACTTTTACTGAATTTACTATAAAGGAGTTTGGTAAATACAAAGTTCATTAATTTGCCGAACCGACTATAATTTTGAATTTATAGAGGGCCAAACCAATTAAAACATATGACTGACATAGTTGACCAAGCTCCTGTTTTCTTTATTGCATTGATGGTCTTTTTGATAATTGTTGTAGCATTGCTGGTTTTATCCCAGTTCAGGATTGGAGCTGTTGCAAATCCCCAGCCAATAACAGTTACAACTCTTCCAGAAGACCAGGCTGCAAAAGTTATAATAAATTGCCTAAGCAAACAACAGTTAGGGCAAATAACGCGCTATGACTTTAAGATTAACACAGAAGATTTAGGCTTATTTTCGCAGGACAAGCATCAAAACCTTCTGCCTATTTTTATTTTCAAAAGCTCGGCTATACCCGCCAAAAAAATAGGGGAAGACACAATAGATCCTGCAAAAGGAATTTCAATTCCAGATCCGCTAAAAAAAGACCCGTTGGAAAGCATTTACACGTTTGAAAGCTATGAAGCAGTGTCCATAGACACATTCAGCCCTTTGGAAACAGTTTTGATTGCATTTTTGGCAACAGGAGAATCCAGCTCAGTTACTGCTATAGAATGCAGAAATGAAGCAGTTCGGTCGTTTGAAAAGTATAAAAAAAGCCCCGCAGAATATAAGCTGCTTCACAATCTCAAGGATTTCCAGGCAAAATGCCAGCCTTTGCTAAAAGGAATTGTTTCTGTAAAAGCTGCCAATAACTGCATATCAGACGTGAGCGCGCGCATAAGCATTGTTGACGCATCTGTGATATCAAGGCCTTCAGGAGAAAACACAAACATCCAGTTCACTGTCACTGCAATAACGCCAATAATAGAAGACAAACATGTGAAAATATATGTTTTTTGCAATTCAGACGAGAGCAAAAATAAATATATGCCGCAGGGTGACAATTATGTGGAGCAAAAAGCTCTTACTGCAAACAAGTTTTCTGTAGATATGATATGCGGCGGCAGTGACATAGAAGTGCAGCTGATCAAAAACTGCATAGACAAGGATGCCACGCCGGGCTGCGACTCAGCTCCAAACCCTGACGACATAATAGCGACAGAAGTCCGCCTGCCGCCTGTCGCATAAGCTTAAGAATCTTAATAATCACTATTAACTAGTGGTATAATGAGTAAAACTGGCAGAACCCTGGGTGCAGCAGTATTATTGGCGTTGGCGGCGGCAACGCCTTTTAAACGGCAAATTTATTCCAGGGGCGCAGAAATTTACAATAACATCAGGCAGCCTTCATCAATACCATACGAATCATTCAAGCCGGGTGATGAAAATAAGTTTCTTCCCTATGGGTGCAAGCCAGAAGGCACTTTAAGAAGAGATATTCTAGTGCAAGCCGAACAAGCAATGGGTCTCTCTCCTTTGGATCTGAATGAAGACAGAAAGGAGGATTTTGTAAAATTGTGCTCTGTTAATGGCCCTAGAAGAGGCCATGCCGACTATCTCGCAGGCGCTATTTCTTCACCAGAAGGTTATAAGCCTGTGCGCCTAAAAATAAGGGAAAAAGGCGGCGAAAAATTGATATTGATACCAGTCAGAAAAACCGGCAAACCTGATGAGCTTCTAGTAGAAACGATGTCGGTAATGTCCCAAGAAGGTTATTTGGTTGCATGCGAATTAGACAAATGCTCAGTGACTCCAACAACTATTGACGAATATTGCAGCGTGCTTGCGATAAAAGACGGCCTAAAAGACATTGGACAGATCTGCTGGAATACCAATTGTGACAGGGATGAAGTAAGGCTACATGGAGAAGCAGGGTGCTGGAACACACTTGAAAAAATAGCAGCAAGGTACAAGCCCATGAGCCTTGTGCCATTCCTTCGGGATAATGCAAACAACAGCGTTGCGGTTCGAGCCTTGGGCAATTATAAAGAAGTCTTAAAACCATGGGACATAGCAGGTTTGTGCCCGAATAGCACCTGCCTCACTGCAAGCGGGCCAGGCTGGGCAAAGGTTACAGACAGTGAAATTTTCCGAGCTATGAAAAGTTTGGCAATGTCGCCTGAGGAAGCCGTATTTGTTGCAGATTATCTTGAAGGGATCATAATGGATAAAAGGCAGGATGATCGCGCTTGCTCAAATAAAAGAGTGGCAATGCGCGAGCTTGCTTCGATGAGTGATTCATATGCAAAGGCTGCTGCAGGTCGTGTGGCATTTTCCCCATATTTGCCAGAATGCTTGTCAGAGCAAAGAGAAAAGTTGCAGCAGCAGCTTATGCCGCAGGCTTTCAGATAGTATCTCCGAAAGTGAGGTATACGCCTCATTGCGTATACCTCGTTGGAGGGTTACTGCCAGAAGGGCAGTAATCCGACTTTCGGAGATACGATCAGATGATTTAATAAGCAGGCGCTGGCAATTAATTTTATGGCAATAGAAGCAACATCAACAACACTTATAGCGCTTGTATCTGCACTGATAGTTCTTGCAATCATAGCCATACTTTACTTCAACACAGGGCAGGAGTCATCAAGCCTTTGGACTTATTCCAGAGGAGCTCTTCTCTCATTATTTGGCGTGGGGACTTAACCTGCTTTAATATAATTGAAAGCAAAGATACAACATGCGCATAGAATATCTTGTAATTTCTATTATACTGATGATGATAGTCTTGATTGTTGTCTTGTCAATAGCAAGCGGCATTCTGCCGGGTTTCAAGCAAGGCCTGGGATTTATTTTTGGCCAGATTCCAAAGTGATCTTTTGGAGCAATAAGCAAAATATGGAATAATACATCTGATTGTCCATATATAGCCCTCAAAGGTATAATATTTTTATCCCTTTGAGAGGCCATATCAATGTTAACGTTAGAATTCATGGGCTGGACAGTCGCAAAACTTGTTGTTTTAGCAATAACATTATTCGCGGTCTGGAAGGGAATTTCAGGAATAGTGGCGCCTGACCTGAACAATGCAGTGCTCACGGCAGAAATAATAAGAGGGTCGATAAATGACATCTGCACCGGATTGGACACGACATCTATAGAAGGAATTAGGCTCACGCAGCCGAAACCAACAAAATTTTACGGCCTGTGGACAATCATTCCCAGCTTTCAGATACAATCTTCAGGCGACCCCAATTATCTTATATATTATGAATCTTTCCCGGCAGGCGAAGCTGCTGGATGGGACATCTATACAGGGCTGCAATACAGGGTGATAACGCCTTTTGACTACAAAAAGTTTAATTCAAACAAATTGCAAGCGCCAGGCGACACAATAAAGAACCCGGCCGATGTTGAAAATTTCATAAAATCACTAAAGCAGCATGTAGCAGATGTTGGCGAAGAATTCAAGTCAAAAGCCGAGGAAAGTGATATTCAGTTAACGTCTGCAAATATTTTTGTGACAAATATTGTTTTGTCTGACAGCCTTAACACTTTTCCAGACCAGGAGCCAAAAAAAACTGCTTTAGGCGAGGAAGGCGAGGGCAATCTGGGAAAATGGGAAGTGACAGAAATTCCAAGCGAGCCCGGAAAATCCGGCAATAAAGACAAGATCAACAACAGGTTCAAGCTGGCAAATGTAGTCGTTGAGCAGAATTCGCTTGAGCGCTCTCTGATAAAATACAGGTCATGCGGCGACAATGCAATATGCCTGAAGACGCGCGACGCTATTTATAAATTTCCGCTTACCAGCGCATGCAAGAACATCAAAAGAATAGAATTGTTGTACCAGTTAGGCCCGCAAGAAAAAGATGAAGATGCTGATCTTGCAGTATTGTCTTACAAATCGTCTGATTTTTACCTTGCAAGCCCATGCAAAATTCCCGGCACAATAGATGTAGAAAGATTCTCGTGCGGTGGAGGCGATGATCCGAACAATGTCTGCAAGCGCGAAATAAGCCACCCAATATACAGCTATACAGGGGGCGATAAGCCTGTTGTAACATACGAAGGCGATCACTACAAGTGTGTGGAAAATATAGGGACAGACATCCATGATATCAATAATGACGACTCCTTGTCGCCGTCCGGCGGTGAGTGCATAAGGATAAAAATCACTGAAAAAAAACCAAAAGATTATTGCTGGACAGTGGAGCCTTACAAGGAATTTGCATGGTGGTCATCCGGCATAAGCGCCCAATTCGACGCGCTTATCCTGAGGTTGCATCCGGTAAAATTCAGCACGGCATTCCTGAAGGACAGCAATTCGATTGTTCTTTATCCAGGCAGGAAAGGCGAAGAGGGTTTCTTTAGTTTTATAAAAAAATTCGGGGAGCGGTTCTGGTGGGGCTGGCCGGGCCGGGTTACAGACTAAAAACTTATTATAAACAGCCAATTACATAGGTAATTATGCGCGGAACTTTATGGTCGTATATAACGCTCCTGGTGCTTGCAATAGAAGTCACAACAGTTGCTCATGTAATTTATGGGGCCTTTGATGAATCAGCATCATTAAGCGCAGCCATGAACGGCGAGCGGGTTTCAGGAGTAGTAAATCTTCTTCAGGCCTCGCCAGCAGGAACACAGCACCAGTACTTGCTTCCAAGGGGCAGCTGTGCATTGCGCGTTAGGCCAGGAAGCATAACATTTTCAGCAAAAAGCTCCAACGTGCAGATAAATTATTCGTCAGACTATACAAAAAACATCGATGAGAACTTTAAAAATAAGGTAAAAGTTGCCGGTGATTTTTTTGAAACAGAGTGTAATAAAAGGTCTGAAAAGACAATTTACTTCAAAAGGTGCGAACGCGAAATAAAAGTCTCGCTTAATGAACAGATATTCTGCTAAATGAATCAAAAAAATAAGGTGATAAAAAATTTCAGAGGACGCCCCGGGAATGAATGAGTTGTTTACTTTAGTATTAAGGCTCGCAATTTTTACAGTCGTCATTATTTTTCTGGTGGCATTGTTCATAAGCTTCAGGTCAACAACTCATGGGAGGTTTGCTGACAGGGATATTGTGCAATACTCGGAAAATCTTTACCTGTCGGATCTCGTCTCTCACAGGACCATATTCAAAAAGGATGCGCTGGACACAGTAAAAAACAGCAAGATAGAATATTTTGCCAAGACTTGCGACAAAGGAAGCTTGGTAAAAATAACAGACCTGTCAAATGGCAATGCATGGGAGTTCGGGTACAAGCCAAACAAAAAGGTGAGATTATCTGAAACAACAATGAATGCAATAGCGGGAATAATGGATGAAAAAAAGCTGGAAAACTATGAAAGTGCAGATGAGGCATCTATGTTAATAACTTTGTATGATTCTTACACGACAAGAATAACATGCGAGATAGAAAAGGCATTCTTGTCGAAAGAAATACAAACTTCGCGCGCGCCGTGTCTTTTTGATGGGTTGACAAAGGACTGTGGTCTGGAGATATCTCAAATTGGGGATGAGCTTTGCCTGAAAAATCCGTCTTCTTCAGGGCCTGCAGACTGCCGGTCTTTCAAAATACCCTTTATTATGGATGACAAGTTCAGGGACTATGATGCCGTGAATATAGGGGATGAAAAACTGTCAAAATTTAAAATGAAAGCATATCCTCTGAAAGTCGGTGCAGCCGGCACTGATTGCGACGCTCTCAAGACAGATTTGTCAAATGTCGCGCTGGAAAAGGACGATGAAATGGGTTCTGTAAGGCTTTGCCTGGAGGAAATATAATTATGAAAGGATTTTTAGAGGAAGGAAACACTTTGCTGGTAGTGATTTTTGCTGTCGTTGTGATAGTCCTGGCTTCTATACTCATTGCCATAGGAACCTTTACTTTTCAAATTAACCCCGGAAGTCAGATAGCTGAAGAATTTAATGTATTGGGCGTAAAATCCCATCCCTATTCGCTGTCAGAATTAATCTCGCACAAGCGCGATGTTGACAGAAATTTGTTTGAAGAACTCCTGGAAGCATCCACAGCAGGCCTTAACAAGTCAAAAACTTTGAAGCTTCCGCCAATGCTTTATGGCATTGCCGGCAAGTTTGCTTTTATACAATTCTTTGAATTCAAGCTGAAAAAAAACAATACGGTCCTCTTTATCACAAGCAATATACCGTCAAGGTGCGGAGAAAATGACGAAGGCTTTTGCATTTATGATCCAGGTTATGCAAACGTATGCGACACAGGACGAGTAGTAATAGATGGCAAAGGAAAATGCACCGATCCTGCAACAATATGCTGCAAATATGATCCTGTCGCCTATATTCAGCAACAGGGGAAAAATAAGATAGTTAAGTGCGGCGACAATGATGCAGGAATATGTTCAGGAATTGAATTTGGGGAAGGCGGAAGCATATCATGCTACGCAGGATTGGTATCGCTGGAGGGTGCCGACAAAATCTGCAAAAATACAAATGATGGAAACACTCCAATATGTTGCGCCCCGCAGACTTCTCTCTTTGAAGAGAGAGGGCAGGAAAGGGTGGCAAGAGTTCCATTTCTTTACAGGGGTCCTGCGCTTTTTGAGCCAAAAGAGTACAATTGCCAGAGCATTTTTTCAAAATGCAGCGGCGAATACATAACCGGGCTGTGTGACCGCTTTGGCAATCCAAATGTGCAATGCTGCATATCAGAGCCTATAAGGTGTGCGCCGCCGAACAGCAAATATTTGTGCAGGGACACAAACACAGGATGTCCAACCCAGCTTATTGACCCTGTTGGCTCAGCAAAAACATGTCCGGGCCCTGAAACATACCGGTGCTGCAAAATAGAAAATCCGCCAGAACAAACCGACGCCTCTGGCGTCACTTCGTTGGACCAGCCGACCTTGGAGGAGCCAAAGGTTTTGGGCAAGTGTATTTTGGACGATACGCCGTATTACGATCAGGTTCTTGGAGAACTGGAGGTGAAAGTGTTTGAAGGGCAGCGGTGATTCTGCGTTTACTTTGTTCACGATAGCATTCATGCTCATTTGTGTAAGCATACTAATGTATGTCGTGACAAATGACCAGATTAAAAGAAGTGAAATAGTATTTTCTGACTCTGACCTTATGTCAGCAAAAAATACTTACTTTATTGTAAACAGGTCTCTTGGATTTACATGGTATGTTTCTTCTGTCCAATCAATATTCAGGACACATGATGAAAGCATAGGGTGCGGCTTTGACGACACTGATATTTCAGACCCTGAAGACAGGCTCCCGCAATGGTTCTGGTACATGTACGATCCTACAAAAGAAAAGACAAGCAAAGAAATTCCAAGGCTCCCAACAGCGCCAAATGTAAAATATAATTTCAAGGAAAGCATATCCGTTGTTGAAAACCCGGCGATTTGCTATCCTAAAAAAGAAAAAGACGCTTCTGGCACAGATTTTGAATACCACATAATAGACTATACGCAGAAAAAATTCTCATCTTACCTGAAAATACCGAAAAAGTTCAGGCTTTCTGGCATGGAAATTGAAATCCAGAATCCCAAGCTGGAGGAAATTAAAATTAATCCAGGGGAAAAAGCCATGGAAACACTGGTTTCACAAAAAGTGTCTCTTATATCAGCATCCGAGCTGACAAAAATTAATGACAAAAACTTGCCACAGTCTACACAGCTTAAGCACGTCAATTTTGTTTTTACAGAGCTGGACAAGATAACAGAAACGGCAAGGCAGGTTGTTGTGAATGTTTTCCTCAAAACATCCGATAATTTGGTAAAGGAGAAAAATGAGCCTTTGTTCGGCTCTTCGCTTGTTTTTCCTTTTGATCTTTCCAAGCGCTATCTGGATTCTGCATCTGCTGCCGTGGGTCTTTCTCCGACAGAAAGCAAGGACAAGTATTTGGAAAAATTCAGGGCAGAAATGGAAGATGCAATAACTCAAATAGCATCCCAGGCTGGTTTTGTAACGACAACACAAAAAACAAATATAGGCATGCTGGAACTTTTTGCATCGCACAAGTTCGGTGATATAAGGACAGGGGCTCAGTGTGTTAATAATTTATGCATAGACATAAACGGCAATCCATCGGCTGTGGCCTGCTCTGTAGAAAAAGGCTGTGGCCAGTACACCCAATTAATTATCCATTATGCAGCTGAGATAAATTTTTCTGAAAACATCCAGACGCCTTATTATTACCACAATAATTACCAGAATACGTTTTCGCCACGAGACTTCTCTCTTGAAATGAAAGCAGAAGACTATCTGCCTGCCATTGACTGCGAGGAATCTCCTTATGGGGATTTCAATGCAAATGACCCGAAGACGTACAACAGCATCGTAAGGTTCTATAGTTGGAATCACCCGAAAGATTTTATATGTTACTGCAGGAAATTGTGGAGCTGTGATTTGGATTTGCCAGGCTTGCCGCCAATCCTTTCCCTAAAAAGCGGCGGGCAAATACCGTCTGACGAACCATGCCGCGCTTCTCTCCAGTACTTGGACGGCAATGACCTTTTCTGCAAGGGCGGTGAGTTCGTCGTAGAATAAGCCATTTTTATAGAAAAAAACTTCTTATAATCTGCAAAAGAAAAAGCTTCTATGAAGGGCGTAGCAATTGCAATGGAGACTGTCATCTACCTGATACTTGCTGTGACAGTCCTTACCGTACTTCTTTATTTCTTCACGTCACAGGCAAATCCTGCCCAGAACAGGCTTGAACTTTACAGGCAGCAGCAGGATGGATGTTTGGCCTTTGCAAAGCAGCAGAAAAGCTGCCAGGAAATAGATTTTCCCCAAAAAGCCCAGCTTGAAAAAACGTGCAGGCAATTGAGTGAATTCCAGTCATGCACAACAGGCGGGCTCAACTGCCTAAGAGAATGCTGCAGGACATTCTGCGGAATAGCCTAATAATAAAAAACCTATATATACACCTTTTGTCCATTATAATAAAATGCGAGGTTTAGAACTTCCAATTAACATTATAGTCATCATTGCTATCGCTGTGCTCGTTCTTACTGTCATAGCAGCATTCTTTACAGGCGCTCTTGGCGGAGGAACTAATGCAATAGCAACAGAGCAGGCCTTCCAGAAAGGCTGCCAGCTTCTAAGAACAGTTCAAGCATGTGATTCAGGAAGAATAGAGTTTGTTACTATCGCAGGTTATAGAGCATCACAAAATGGAATTACTGCAGATGCGACATCTCCAGGCGTGCCAATGTTAACAGTATGCACGTTAAAAGGTGCAAGCGATGCATCAACATGCGCCCAGCTTTGCGGCTGCCCTGCGTAATAATGAAATTCTAAATTTCTTTATCTTTAGAGATTTGCCCGAGAGATTAATTCTTTGCAAATCGTCCCAACGAGCTCTGGGGCTTTTTTGAATCTTTGAGTTTGTTGACAGCGTTTTCTATTCTTTCTTCTGAGAAATTATGTTCACTGCACATTATTTTTTTAACTTTTTCCAAGTTAATTGGCTTCCACTTAAGCTGGTACTCGCAAACAGGTGGATTTATGAAAAAATCGTATATTTCTTCCGGTTGGGCAGGAAAATCCCATATAAGGTCTGCAAAAATCTTGTCAAAAGTTTTCTTTTCCTTGACTCTTTCAAAAGCCTTTTTTGGACCGTATCCGGGCACCCCTCCAGGATTATAATCTGTCCCAATTATAATGCTCATGGCAATCAACTGCTCCCGAGTGAGCTGCATCTCCTTTAGCAGCCTGTCAAGAACGATCAATTCAGGCAGAACTTTGTCTCCTGCCCTTTTTCCGGTTATAGAAAGGTTTTTTGTAAGCCTTGGAGCCCCAAAAAGCAGAGCGTCATAATCCTGCGTGCCGACAGAATAAACATCGCCTTTTTTGCACATATAGGCGCACATCGCTTCTCCTTCGCTTGGCGCCTGCACAACTGGTATGCCCATGGCTTCAAGCAGTCTTTTAGATCCTTCTATTATCTCGTCGGTTATTGTGCTGCTGCGCATTGCATATTTTTTCGCAGCGATATTGTCTCCCTTGTCCAAAGCTTTTTTCCACTCTTCCATTGCTTCCTGCCTTGCCGTCTTCCTCTGCTCGCCTACAGCCTTTATTTTTGGAGGAGCACCATCAAAAACATATACCAGCCTTATGCCATTTTCCATAAGCTTTAATGAGCGGTAAAACAAGCCGGACATATGAGAAGTAACCCTGCCTCTGCTGTCCTGAAGAGGAGTGCCGTCCATTTGCCTGATTATAGACAAAAACTGGTAAATCCAGTTGAACGAATCTATCGCAATAGTCTTGTCAAAAAGGTCTGCAAGCTCTATTGGCTGGCCCTTGACAAGCTGTGTTAACTGAACGCCCATGATAAAAATATAAAAGACAAAAATTTAAGCTGCTGCCAAAATGAAATCATTGCCTAAATGCGTCGTATCCTTCCATAACTTATTGTTTCTCTAGAAAAATATTTATTTCTTAGGTATTTCAACTTTGGAAAGCCTGTTGACATATTCTTCAAGCCTTTTTACTTCCCGTTCCATTTTTATTATGGCATTCTTGGCTTTCCCGTTCTTTTCATAGCTTTTGAGGTCAAGTAAAGTGGAAGCAATCTCTTTCTGCAGCTTGAAAATAAGTGCATTCCTTAGTCCATGCAAAAGATCGCCCTCCAATTTGGCGTATAATTTCCTGTCGCCCCTGAGCTTGACTTTTTTAACAATGCCTACAAGCTCAAGCAGGTCAAGAGACAATGAAACAGAAGCAGGGGAATAGCCTGTTGATTTGCAAAGATCGTTCAATGACATGGGCTGCTCTGCTATAAGCAGGGCAGAAAGTATCCTGCCATGCACTTCATTGTAGCCCAAAGAGGCAGCAACAGATGCAAATGTGCTGTGTATCTTTTCAAATATCTCATCCTCATTGTTGTATGGCGTTTTTAGCGTCTTTTCTTTATCTTTTGCCATAGCACTAATTCAAGAAATAAGCTTAAAAGTCCTTAAAAATGGCTTCTTAGAAACCCTATAAATAGGAAGGGACCCCATACCTCGACTGTGCGTCAGAGGAACGGGAGAACCTAATGGATATTGAGTCTTCTGAGCTAATAAAGTTTGCAAAAATTTCTTTTGGACAAGCTAAGCAAGTTAT
>JACQNW010000121.1 GCA_016202845.1 Candidatus Aenigmatarchaeota archaeon | reverse complement strand
TACGCCTGCCTTTAATTTGACCACACAGCAACTGTCAAATTAAAGCGAGAGCTTACGATATGTAAGACTTGCTTAAAAGAACTTGCCTGCGCCCTTCAGCCCTTTTTCATATATCTCGAATTCTATCTGCTGTCCTTCAGGCAGGCTTCTGTGTTTTCTTATGATGGCTGCCCTGTGATTGTCTTTTCCTGTTTTTTTTAGCTCTATCAGAACCTTGCTCCAGTACTGGCTTATTGCCCTTGAGCTCATTTCTATTTCCCCGCCTGTAGTATAAACTTGTGTTGTTACAAGGACAGGTATGTTATGTTTTCTTGCAATCCCTGATAAAACAGAATACTGAGTCGCAAGTTGTTTGTTTATTACTGCAAAGTTTTCATTATCCATTTCTAATCTGTACAGAGCGACCATCGAATCAACTATTATCAGGCCGGCTTTTGACTTATTTACGACTTCCTCCAGTTTTTTGAAAATGTCGCACTGCTCTTTCCATGTATGAGCGTCCAGGAACACAATTTCTTCCATCAGGTGCTCTTTGCCGCCCATTTGCATGTATCTTTCTAAGGAAAAAGACCCTTCTGTATCTATGTATATTATTTTTTTGTTTTGCTGCATGCATGAGAGCACGCAGGAAAGTGTTATGTTGCTTTTTCCGCTTCCCGCAGGCCCGTAGACATTGGTTATAGCGCCAGTTTCAATGCCTCCCGAAAGAAGCTTGTCCAATGGACCATTGGTCTGTAAGCGCATGGTGTCTTTTGATTTCAAATCTATTAGTTCTTTTGTTTTTGTAATATTCTTAACATAGGGCTCTTTGTTCCCCGGGGGATTTTTCTTGCAAGAAAAATGGCTCTTTAGTGTAACAGAGTTACATAAATCTTTAAATAGTTTTATACCATAGAACACTAACTATGAGAATAGAAATTAAAAGAAATGTGAACCGACGTACTTTAGGTACGTCAATCAGTCTTAAACCAGTTATAATAATAACATTTCATACGAAACCTGCTGCATTTGATTCGGATTACGACAGGAGTAAGTTTTTCAGGGAGCTGCATGGCTGGCGGCAGAGCGTGCCGAAAAATGACAGGACGTATACTTACAGAAGGCGTGGTTTGCTTGACGAAGTTCCGCATGTTAAAATAGCAGACAGTGTTTTCATGGCAGCTTTGGAGAATATGGAGCGCATAGAAAGTTTTTTTGAAGAATGGGAAAAGAAAGTGGATTTCGACATAATGGAAGTGATGATGCAAAAAAATAGTATTGAAAAACTGTTCAGGGGGAGTCTGGAAAGAACTGACAATGACACCCTTAGGCGTAACACACTTATTTAATTATATGCGATAATTATAGTTAAAATAATATTTGAATTGAAGGTTTACAAGATCCAGTGTTTCTTGGAGTACTTGCAGAGAACATTAATTCTCTGAAGTCCCAGAGAAGGCTCTGAGGATTGTAAAGACCTTGAATGAACCGACGCCCTTAGGCGTCATACAGATGAAAGAAAGGCATTTACTATGGCAGAAGAATTGAAACTAAAGGTTGGGGAGCTTACTGAAAGAGGAGACTTTGGCAGGGGTATTGTTAGGATTTCTGCCAAGGATATGAAAAGACTCAACATCGTAGAAGGTGATGTGGTTGAGATTGAAGGAAAGAGGAAGACTGGCGCCATCGCAGTGCGCGCTTATCCTGTTGATGTGGGCTTGGACATAATACGCATGGATGGATTGGAAAGAAGAAATTGCGGCGCTGGTATAGGAGAAGTTGTGAAAGTAAAACAGGCTGATATGAAAGAAGCAAAGACCGTTACAATTGCTCCCGCAAGAAAAGGCATTATAATTCATATGGGAAACAATCTGATGAAGCAGAACCTTCTTATGAGGCCTGTCAGCACTGGTGATGTTATAATTCCAAATCCTGTTGTCCAGGACAGGCGCAGCCAGACTACTCTTTTTGAGCAGTTTTTTGGAATGGATTTTGGCGATTTTCTCTTCACGCCTTTTGGCGAGGAAAAGTTTGTAGTTGTAAATACAGAGCCAAAAGGCATTGTTAGAATAACTAGGGCAACTGATGTGGAACTTTTACCACAAGCTACCCGTCCTTTAGAGGAAGGAAAAATTCCAGAAGTTACATATGAAGATCTTGGCGGATTGCACGAAGAGATCAAGAAAGTAAGGGAAATGATAGAACTTCCATTAAAACATCCAGAATTATTTGAACGTCTTGGTATTGAACCGCCGAAGGGGATTTTACTCCACGGACCGCCAGGTACAGGAAAAACACTTTTGGCAAAAGCGGTTGCAAACGAAAGCGGGGCAAAATTTTTTGTGATCAATGGTCCAGAAGTAATGAGTAAATTTTACGGCGAGTCGCTTACGCCAGACGAAACTATATTTGCAATGGATGACGGACTTGCATCCCTTCAAACAATGGAAGATGTTGTAAAAACAAAGTCTGCAGAAGGCGTTGCAGAGTTCGATGATAGCGGGAAAGTTCATAGAGGGCAAATAAAAGGCTATATAGAACATCCCTTCCAAAAAGGCAAAAAAATATATGAAGTAAAAACAGCTACAGGCAGAAAGATAAAAGTCACAGACTATCATTCTTTGTTTGCATTGAAAGATGGAAAAATAGGTGATATCAAAACAAGCGATATTTCTATCAAC
>JACQNW010000120.1 GCA_016202845.1 Candidatus Aenigmatarchaeota archaeon | reverse complement strand
CCCTTCATAAAACCTTCATAAAACCTTCACTAACCCTTCATGAACTTCATATGAATTCACTGTGAAGTTAGTGAAATGTGTGAATATTTGGTGAAGTTTCTGTGAAGTAAATTGTTAACTTACGGCGTAAAATGCACAATTCTATGAATTTGATTTTATTTCTGTGAATATAAAAGTGGTTAGGTTTTATTTCTGTGAACTTGCTAGGCGTTTTCGTGAAGTTAAAGACATAAATCTTTTAATAGTTGTGAATTCATAGCTGTTTATGGAAGATGAAAGAAAAGATTTAGGTGTTGGTCCAGAAAAAAGTATGCCAGAACCAGTAAAAACTGAGGAAAAAATAGTCCAAACAACTTTATTGCCAGCTAGTAATCAGCTAATTACTCCTACTATTGACAGGAATGTACAGCCATCTATTACTAGATTCATTGACGGCATACTTGGCCATAAAGAGTGGTTTGGAAAAGTTGGCTGGTCAGGCAATCCATTTACATTTAACATACTTCCACAGTTGTTTGTTGGTTATTCAGACCAAACCCAGAGAATTTTGAGGGTTCTGGAAGAAAAGCATAAAGTTTCTCTAATCATAGGCCCAACAGGTTCTGGAAAGACTACAATGTTAAAATGGGTTACTGTCAATTTGCCATCAGATTTTGATTATGTCTATATTGGAAAGCCCCCGATGAAGCCAGAAGAGTTTGTTGATATATTTAATGCAAAATATAGGTCAAACTGGTTAACTAGATTCTTATTTCCAGGGGTTGCACAATCAAAAACTTTATACGATGTACCACATTTTCTTAACAGGAAAATAGGCAAAAAACACCTTGTTGTAATGTTGGACGAAGCACACGAATCGCCAATGGAAATTTTGGAATGGCTTAGAGTGCTAAGCGATCAGGTTGAAAACATGAGCATTTTGCTTACAGGGCTGCCTGTATTTGAAAAACAGCTTTCTGAAATAGAAACCCTTAGAAAAAGAATTTTAAACAAAATAGAGCTTCTATCTCTAACAAAAGAAGAAACAGAACATTTGATTAGAAAGAGAATTCAGCACGTTGGCGGAACGGGCGATGAATTTTCAAAGGAAGTCATAGATATTATATATGAAAGGACAGGCGGATTTCCCAGGGATATAATAAGGATGGGAAATGAAATGATTGATGTTGGTGTAAAATACGGGAAAACAACAATTACACCTGATTTGATTCAGAATGGCAGAAAAGATGAAGCGCAGCAGCAGACGCCTGCAATGACATTGGAGAGCCTGACACCAATGCAAAAAGAAGTCGTGGAAAAGCTGATCAGACCCATGACGCCTGGCGATATTGCAAATTCACTTGATCTTGCCAAGTATAAGTCAAGGCAACATGCTGTGAGAAGCGTTAATAATGTGCTAAAACAGCTAATGGATGAACGCATTGTTGAAAGAGCGAGAGCGGACAAGGCATTTTTGTACCAGTTGTCGCCGCAGATGAAAAATCTAGTAATCAGGAAATGAAATCCCGTCATTATTACCCACAACTAAAGTTGTGGGTTTCTTGTGGATTTCTTTCAAAATTCCTGTCTTCATATGGCGACTACGTCGCCTATGCATGAAAAGCCTTGCTTTTCAAAGCACCACACGGCTCGAAGCTGTGTGTTTTCAGGAACTTCGAAATAATAAAGTAGGTTAAATATAACCTACAACACAAATCAATTACATGCTGTCGCTCATATAAGAAATACAAAAAAAGAAACAGATATTTAAGTATGAGAAGCTAAGTAAAAGCATAAACATAATATTATGGAGGATTTGAAATGAAGACTCGAGCAAAAGATTTGGTCGGTAAGGTTATTGTTTCTGAAGAAACCGGGAGAAAATTTGGCGTTGTCGGCGACCTGAGCTTTGTCCCTGACAGCGGAGAATTGCTTCATGTTGTTCTTGTAGAACCTACAAAACACACAGGAGATCTTGCGTTGGAAAAGGATGAAAACAACAGGTTAATGATACCGTTTTCTTCTGTTAAAAGCATCGGCGATTTTGTAATAATTTCTGAGAAAGAGATCGTATAAAATGACTGTCAGCATTTTTGGCATTTTATTGTTGATAATAGGCATTATTGCAGCGCTCAAGCCAAAACAAATGCTTAAATTCTATGCATGGAAGCAGAAAAAAGTTTACGGCATTACAGTAAAAACAAGCAAAAAAACAGAAAACTGGGAAAGATTTGCTGGAATTGTCATAGCAGTCATCGGCTTGCTTGCGATTTACATCAATCTTTGATTCTGTTTATAATTTTATGTAATGTTCCTGTCAAATATGCATTAATCTTCAATTCCTTTTTCTGTTACGTTGAAAACTGCCTCGCCTTCCGGCAGTGAGATAGAATCAATAAGTCTTGCTATCCTTTTTGTCTGCTTGCTTTTGCGAAGATACAGGCGAAATCCGGAATTGTGCACAACAAATCCGTTTGCTATATAGTTTTCATTTGCAGGGATACTAATGTCATATAGAGGCTCGGTGTTTGGCATTTTAATTATTCTCTTGACTTTTTCCAGCATAACATCCCCATTTATAAGGGCTTCCATGAATTTGACACGCTTGTCTGCTGCAAGTTTTGTCTTTAATAGCGCATCAACAGCTTTCTTAAGATCTTTTTTATGGATCATTTTGTAGGAATTTGGCCTTGATTTCATATATGAGCTTGGCATTAATCCAACTTCTTTGAGCATATTCCATATTTCATGCCTGTTGATAGGCAAAAGCTCTCTAGTGAAAGTATTTTCATAATGTTCAGACCATATTTCAAGAAGAGATGACTTATCAGTTGCGCTTAAACCTATTTTCTTATGGAATGCAACCATATCACGGCCTTCCATATACATGTGTGTTGTTCTTCTCCCTTTTCTTAATGACGATCTAATGTCAAATCTCAGCAGCAACATTTGTATATATTTTAGAATTTGTTCGTCTTTTTGGGCTATACAAATATGCCCCTTTTTCTTGCTTACATAACCTTCTGCGTCTGCAAATCCGCGAATTAAAGCTGCAACAATATTGTTTGGAGAGCGGGAAATGTATTCCATGTATTTTGATTTAAGTTCTGAGAACAGGCGCCTAACAACAATAGAATTTATATTTAAACGCCATGCATTTTTGTCCTTAACTTTTGACACATAGCCATCCAGTCCAAACAGGTTTCTGCTTATTTCTGAATACTTTTCTAAGACTTCGCGTCTTTGATCTGTAAATCTTACAGATGTTTTTTCCAAATTTCCATCGCCTAAAAAATAACCAAACATCTGGGCGAGTTCTGCATTAAGCGTATTTGGCATGATTACATTTCTATGCTTGTGGGAGATAAATGGTTCTATGTAGTCATCAAAGTCATCATCTATTACTTGCATGGTTTTTAGGACACCTACTGTCTTAACATTTGTAGGGTAATTTTGATTCAAAACTCTTCTTAATTGCCTTGCTGTTATCGGTAGGTGAGCGCAAATTGTTTTCCTTGTAAATGACTTTTCTCTTATTGCTTTTCTAAGTATTTCAGCGCCTTTTGGCGATATTGTTATCATTTCTTCAAGTTCTATTTCAGGCAATTCCTGCTCAGTTCCCTCAAAATTCATGCTTGAAATATGGAGAAGCCAATCGCCTTGCTGTATATTTTGCGCTTCAGACTCCTTTATTTCAAAATTATCTACTTTGAAAAACCTGTGGGTTGGCGATGCTTTAATTTTGTAACCAGTGTCTATTTCATAGACTTCACTTATTTCCCTATTTACGAATTTTGCATGCGATAAGCATTTTTCTACTTTCAAGTTTTTGAAATTTATTGAGACAAAGTCCTTAAGATCGACATCTTTTATTGGCTTTATTGTTCCGTCTGCCATTTGTATTAATGTGCCTCCTGGCAGACAGGCGTGCCCAATAATATTCCCACCGACTGCAGTCGTGGGGTCGCCAAACATCATTGCTGGATTTGCCATTACTTGATTTGTAATATATATTGCTATATTGTAACTGTCTGCTAATTTTTGCAGCGCATGCAGATGCCTGTTAAGTTTTTGCTGCCTTGGGGCAAGCTCGCCCCTGCCTGAATAATCAGAACGAAAATGAGACATCATCGAATCAACTATTATAAGCTTTACATTCTGATCTTTTACCAAATCCTTTGCCTTTTCTGCTAGCACGATCTGATGGTCTGAATTATAGCACTTTGCCACAAATATATTTTTTAGAACTTTCTTTGGGTCCAGCCCACGAGCTTCTGCTATTTGCATAATTCTCTCGGGCCTAAATGTTGATTCTGTGTCTATCCAAACACACTTTCCGTTCAAGCCCCCCTTTTCTTTAGGAAGCTGGATATTCACCGCCAGCTGATGAGCAAGCTGCGATTTGCCGGATGCGAACGCGCCGAAAGCTTCTGTTATGGCTTGCGTCTCTAAGCCGCCGCCTAAAAGAGCATCTAATGCAGAGCTGCTTGTAGTTATTTTTCCAACGTCTTTCCTTCGAAGGAGCACCTCATCTGCTGATTTAAATCCCATGTCAAGCTGGCTGCGCGCAGACTGAATAATTTTTTCCGCGGTTACTGTTCCAATTTCACAAGCTGCTGAAATCTCGCCTGCAGATGCAGCCGCTATTGCCATCAGATCTGTATACCCTGCTTCTTTCAGCTTTTCAGCACCTTTAGGCCCCACGCCAGGCAGGTCTTCGAGGGGCGATTCCTCAGAACCAGGCTTTTCTTTTGATGGTTTTTTCTCCGGATCTCCATTAGTCATTCCAGCGTCTTCTTCCCATTCCTTGTCTTTTTCTGCTGTTGACTTTTTTGGCATTAAATGCACCTCAAAAAACAATCATACCATCTTGCTGGCCTTTCTACTTTTTGTGAATCTGTTTTTGCTTTTCCTTCCGACGTGTCCCTTCTATACGCCCATGAAGCAAATTCAAGCAACTGCATAGAACCTCCTTTTGTTTCAAATGCTTTTCTGCCTATTTCCTCTTTTGCTTCTGGACCAAGCCCATCAATCAAATCTATAATGCGACCAACGGTATAATTTTCTGTCATTATTTTTCACCTACAATAACATTTCTATCTCTTTCATGACGTCAATCTTCTTAACATTGTTAACTATAAACTCCAAGCGGTCAAACATGGCATTCCTTTTCACCTTTCCTGTAAGTATCAAGTCCCTTCCAATAGGAATCTTTTCAATGAGGGCCTGAACACCCTTTATATCATGCAGCTTCTTTGCATCGCGCTTTTTCATGCCGATAAGCTGCTCTGCAATTTCTCCAAAAAATACAGCCCTTATATTGTCTGTCCCGTCGTCGAGCACGCAACTTATAATTATATTGTAGTCTGGTTCTACAACACCATGACTGGCGCATACAAAATTTAACGATTCATCCGCCTTCACCCTTGTTTCACACTGCGGGCATATTTCATAGAACAGATTGCTTTCGAAAATTTGCATGACACATGCACGTATCTCGCAAAACATCCCTTCCTTAAACTGGGCAATAGCAGTTCTTTCTGCAGATCTTTTAACAGAAGATACATCTTCTATTTTTTCTCCTGACAATGCAATAGCTCCGTAGCGGCCAAGCCTTAGTTCTACACCACCCATATTGTCTGCTTTTGCATAGCCCCTGAAATGAACAGTGTCCCCTTCCTGGAAAACAAACTTATCTATTTCATCATTCCACAGAGATAATCGGGCTGAACCTGTAGAATCTGCCAGAAAGACGTTCATAACTTTTCCTGAAGAGCGATCTGAAGAAAATTCGCGAACCGGAAGCGTTTTTGTTATTTTTCCTACTACGTCAACATTTTGCATGCCTGGCAAGATTGATGAAATGTTAAGGCGTTCAGCGGTGCGCGCTATGTTTACGCCCAGTTCTTTTGCAACCATATATGCAGCCCCTTCTTCTGAAATCAAATTTGACATTTCCGCCTTTTTCTCTTCGATTTTTTGCATTACATCCACAGGCTCCAGGCCTGATTCAGCAGCGATCTTTTCAATCATCTCAGAAAGCATGCTCTAAATAATCAGCAAAAATATTTGAAGCTCACACATTCAAATATTTTTTCTTTAAAAGTAATACAATGGAAACAAAAAAGAAACTAATCTGCCCGTTATGCAAATCAAAAGACTTTACTCAAGAACAAGGCAAGATAGACAGCAAATGGGGATTGACAGCACACAAGATCACACTAATGATATGCAATGGATGCGGTTATGTTATGCAATTTTCAAGAGGGAGAACTGTTTGGGACTTTGACTAAAATTTTATCAAATCAAAGCCAGGGCGCTATCGCGTGCAAAGCATTCCTATAAGTGCTGTCAAATTCGGGCGGATTCTGATAATTCCATAAAGGCCTTGAACCTGCATGCTGGACAAAACCGAACTGCAGTGAATTTCTGTCCAAGCCGTCATCGAATCCGTTCAGCCCCTGATCTTGAGCATGCAACCGCATTGCAGACAAAGGCGGAAAGCAGCCGTCGCCTCTGGCATCAACATACAAAATATCCTCAGACCCGTATCCTGGCGGTGTTATGTCAGCGTATGCTACAGAGCCATTATAGCCGTTCGCTTCGAAATGCAGCCTGTAGCACGATGCGCCGGGAAAAAAACTTTCAACAGGCGCGCTTTTCACAAGTTCTGCCATGGCTACAATATCCTCGTCTGGAGACCACTCCGCATCCGGACAACCTGCAGCAAACAGTCCTGTCACCAATACACCGGACAAAAACCCGTTCATGTTAAAAGAGTGCCATGAATCTTTATATGTTATTTTTTGGCGTTCTTCCTGGCCATTTTAATGTCTTTTCTCATCACGGTCCTGCGGTTGGCGTGCAGGGCAAGCTTCTGCGCCTCTATCAGAAGTTCTGAAGAACGGTTTTCCAACACCTTCCCCAGCTCCAAGGCAGCGGCGTCCGACACGCGTTTAGCGCCTGCACGCTTGAATACCTTCCGCAGAGGCTGCAAATTAAAAGACATGTATAAAATTACTGCAGATAGGATATAAGTTAGCGGCAAAACTACCATTTGTATAGTATACTTCTAAAATAATACTTTGAAAAATATTTTTTATACTGTAATTATTGCAGGCAAACACTATTTTTAATAGTATATTTTTATTCCTATGTTAAATAAAGCATATTATCCAACACATATTTAACATATTTAAAGGAGGAAACATATAGTAACTATTAGATAGTATGGCCATGAAGAGCGAATTAGAACTTTTATTCTTGAGAAAAAAACCTGTGCGCCTGCTGCTGAACATCAAAACAGGCGGAAGAAAGTATGTTTCTGTACTTGCAAAGGAGACAGACTGCACATATTCACATACGGTAAAGCTTCTCGACTTCTTCAAAGAAGTGGGCATAGTGGAATTTGAAAAGAAAGGCCGAATAAAGTATGTCAAATTGAGCCAGGAGGGCATGGACCTGGCAACTGACTTTGAAAGCGTTCTTAGGAAGTTTGCCAAACTCAAGCCAAAAGCGCCAGTCAAGAAGTAACTTTAATAATTTTCTGACAACAGATGTAGGAGTGGAAAACATGGTAGGACAAGAATTCAAATGCAGAGCTGGAGAGGTCCCTGCAGGCGAAAGAGAAGTAACTTTTTTAGGTTATAGAGGCGAACAAATAACCCGTGCTGTAACAACCGTTTACGATACAGCAGCTAACAGGTTTGTTGCAATGGTGAAAGGTCATAGGTATCTTATAGAGGATGGTGTTGTGCGCCAAGCTTTAAATAAAAGAGTCACTATATAGTAGTAAGTGATGTAAATGTCAAGATCAAGATTTTTGGTGCTTCCAACAACTGGCAGAGCATATCGTGTTAGTGAGCGTAATAATGTTCTAGAGGCGCTAGCCTTTTACTTAAGCAACCTAGAGAGAGGAGAAATTTTTTATACGGATGTTTTTAGAGATGTTGCCTATGCAAATTTGCACTTTTACCCAAAACAAGTCATGCCTTTTTTAAAAAGGGCTGAAAGGTTAATTCCTGATATTGTATCATGTAGGTTGTGACGTATTAGTATATAAT
>JACQNW010000123.1 GCA_016202845.1 Candidatus Aenigmatarchaeota archaeon | reverse complement strand
GTATCACTATGATGGCCATAGAAACTGCAATTTCTCCTGCCAGCCAGAAGAAAGCAAAAAGCTGGACAACAAATGCCCTAAGTGCGGGTCTGCTCTAACAATAGGCGTGCTTAACAGGGTGGAACAGCTTGCAGACAGGCCCTTAGGAGAAAAACCACAAAGCGCCAAACCTTTCAAGTCATTGGTTCCATTAAGCGAACTTATAGGACACGCATTTGGCACAACTCCTTTCTCGAAGAAAACCTGGGAAATTTACAATTTGTTTGTAGAAAAATTCGGCAACGAGTTTAATGTTATGCTCAATGCTGATTCAGAAGAGTTAAAGAAAGTAAATGAAAAGGCCGCTGAAATTATTCTGAAAAACAGGAAAGGAAAGATAAAAATAACGCCTGGGTACGACGGAGTTTACGGTAAAATGCTGCTGGAAAATCATTCAGAAGAAAATAAACTCTTATTGGAAAAGAAAGATAAAAATAATGAAGCAAAAACAGGACTTAAAAGGTTTCTTTGATTTATTTAACAATGATTCTTGGAAAAGACGAGATTAAAAAAATGATCTCTGACGGGAAACTCGTGAAAAATATTATAAACACAGATGTGCAGACACAGGCTGCAGGCATTGATCTTACTGTGGGAAAAATATTTTCTCTCAATGGGACAGGCATTTTGGATTTCACAAACGAGAAAAGAAAACTGCCTGAATATCAAGAAGCGGAGCTGAAAGAAAATAAATGGGTCCTTGAGCCTGGCCCGTACAATGTCGCGATAAATGAATTTATTCTGCTGCCAAAAAATATAATGGCTTTGGTTTTCCCAAGGTCTTCGGCTGTTGCATGCGGGTTAACTGTGAATACTGCGGTGTGGGATCCTGGTTACGAAGGCAGGGGAATTTTGTATATAAATGCATCCCGCAAGGTCGAACTTTACAAGAATGCACGCTTTGCCCAAATGATTTTCCTTAGAGTGGAAGGAGAGTCTGAATACAAGGGCATTTTCAAGGGCGAAGACGTGCTGGAGAAGGGGAAAAGAGGATTATAGTTATAATACCGACAGCATCAGCAGTATTATTCCAGCCAGTATGAGCAGCAGAGCAATGTATTTCCCAAGTGTGGATGCAACAAGCAAAGCAATCCCGCCAAGTATCATGATTATCGGCGATATTTCAAGTATATTATGAATTCTTGGATTCATCCTTGCAATATTCCACAATTTTTGTGCTACCATGAGTATAATTCAAAAAGTAAATATAAAAAACAAAAAATTACTTTTTCTTGCCTACCACGGCAAATCCAATCAATCCGCCGATCAGTCCGAAAATCACGCCGATGATTATTCCGACTACAATTGCCAATGCACCGGCTGCTGCTCCTAAAGCACCAGCAAGGAATGCGGACAGCAAAAATGCTCCCAATATTCCGCCAATAACCCCTGAAACTATTCCCAATTGCATTGCGGCTGAAGATGTTTTGGACTTTGCCAGGTAAACTGCTACAAAGCTGCCGATTATTATGCTTATTATTCCGATTATGGGAATAAGCGAGACAATAATGGCAACTACAGCGCCAATAATTGCGTTTTTCCAGTCAACCATAAGAATACATGAAGTCCTCTGTATATAAACAATCCTTACATATATTTTCGGAACGGGCCCGTAGTCTAGTGGCTATCTGCTTAAAGAACACAGATGACGTCGCCTTGACGTGGAGCAAAGAAGCACGGAACGAAGGCCGGCGGTTCGAATCCGCCCGGACCCATTTAATAATTCGCCTTTTTATCTGCTAATTTCAATTTACTTTTATGTCCATGACTTTCAAGTACAAAAAGGTTTCAAGGCCAGACGATGTAGGGGATGCTTACAATCCTTCCATACCTGTAACTTTGATTTGTGGCAATAACAGTGTTGGTGTCATCGCACTTCTTGATTCTGGCGCAGACTTTTCAGTAATACCAAAAGGAATTGCAGAAATACTTGGAATGGATTTTTCTGGCGAAAAGGAGATTGTTATAGGCGTAGGGGGTGCTGTAGATGCAGTGTCGTCACGCATGGATGGTATGTTTTCCTGGGACTCTGGTTATTAATGGACTTTTTTTTGGATACAATTTTTTAGCTTCATCGTAGGTTTTTTTGCACTTTTGCCGTGTGCGACGATTTTATTATCCACTATAGCTATCCATTCGTCTTTGTATTTGCTGACATCTGCCTTTATATAAAATTCATAATCGTTCTCTTTCATTTACACCACATATATTTTATGCATAATAAAGCATAAAATGATTTTAATATGCATATGCACCAGACGGGAATCGAACCCGCATCATAGGCTATTCGCTGAGACGTGGCGAGCACGCCGTTCACTGGGAAGCCCATATTCTACCAATTTCTGAGAGGCATGTTTGTGCCGATCACTAGACCACTGGTGCATCTTGATTCTATTATTTATCAACATTTTCAAATAATCATTCTTGCACCAATGTGTGATACTCTCTGATTAAGCTCGTGTGTTACGTCAATGACTAGCGGCTGGTATTGCCCATGAAATCTTATAATTGTGTGCACGCCTGATAGTGAGGGCATGTCCCTGTCTTCGCGCTTAAAATAAGGAGGAAGAAGCCCATATTCTTCCTGTACTTCCATACCAGACTTTGCTGGCAGGCCTGTTTTAGGATCAAAGTGCCAAAAAATCCCATCTTCTGGTAGATCAACTTTTCTTGGTTTCCCGTCTTTCAATTTCCACAATCCTGCTATTGAATCATATTCAAACCCTGGCTCTTCCACAAGCTCAGTTCCATCAACAAGCACTGCATCTGCGTACTCTCCAAAACCTTCATGGTCGCGCACGCTTTGCCTGAAGTCAGGATCATTATAGTAAGCACTTACCATTGCTGCCAAAGATAAGCTGTCAAAACCTGCCTGCAAATAATTTGGAAAAGAAGCAGTTCTGCCGTTATGAGAGGCAAATAATATCTTTCTGGTAACTTTTCTGCCGCCTACTTCAATAAAACCAGGTCCTTTAATTTCAAACATTGTTAGAGGTATATCAAAAAAATATTAATAAGTAGGAAGCTCTTCATCTTTTCTACGGGAGCGCAGGGAAAATGTTTTTTTCTGTTTTTTCTTTTTTCTGTCTGTTATTTTTTTTATTTGCCATCTTGAAGGATTTCTGGACTCTTTCTCTGGTTTTGGCCCTGTTTTATCCTGATTTTTCTCTCCAATTTTATCATGCCTTTTTCCCATTTTGAGGCCTTTGAAAAGCTGTTTTAGTTTTGCTTTTCTGACTTCAAGCCTGTCGCTTTTGCTCAGGTCGTTCAATCTCCTCATGTGCAGGTACTGCATTCCGCATACCTTGCATTTTGTCTGCTGCTCCTCTGAAATGTATGATTTTTCACAGGCCGGGCAGTAATATTTGAAAACATGCCTTCCTTTAATCACAATATTATCAGATCCGCAAAACTTGCAAAGAGTGACCGGCGCACCTTCAGTGCGTCCAAACACCTTTTTTTCTTCTTTTGCGTCAAAACTGCGCGTGCAGTCCCTGCAAATAATCAGATGGTGAAACTTTTTCCTGTATTGCTCATAATCCTGGTTTCTTTCTGTCTGGTTGTTCTCGATATGACCTGGCATAGCACATCTATGGCTAGAAAGATTATAAAGAAGCCAATTAGTCAGTACTCCCGCATGTGTGTTCCGCCTTCTTAAGCCTATAAGGCAGAACGTCAGAACTGCTCTTTAACACTCAATCACATGCGGGAGTACTGTTAGTCAGTTCCAAGAACGCCGCCAAAACCTTCTATTGCAGCATTTTCCTGTTCATCATATTTATCGAGAACTTTTGGAGAGTCTTTGTAGATTTCTGCCAAATCCTTTAACAGATCTTTTGCTTTTTCCAGTGCTTGGTCAGAAGCGTCTACTATTATGAAATACCCGTCTTCCTGTATGCCAAGTGAGTAGCCGTTGCGGACAGCAATGCTGCCCCTGCTAACAAGATCGTCCTGTTTTAGAAGATCTTCTGCCTTCTGCTTGTTCTCGCTCTTGGCATGGAAAACAATTCGCATTCGAATAACTAGAAACAAAGACTTAAAAGAGTACCTCCGAAAGTGGAAACATAATGGCTTTGCAATATACGCAGGATGGGTTGTCTACGTTTGCTTTAACCCTATTTTCGGAGGTACTGTTATAGCTGACCAACTTAATATTCAGG
>JACQNW010000116.1 GCA_016202845.1 Candidatus Aenigmatarchaeota archaeon | reverse complement strand
TATAGAAACTACACCAGATAGTAAGTAATGATCATTAAGATGGTTTTAACTGTTATGATAATTCTGGCACTAGTGTTCACGTTTGTTTCTTACTTTCCTGTTTCAGGATTGCTCACAAAAGCAGGCATCAATGATTTCAAATTTTCAAACAAATCAGCTCAAAATGCAGTTGTGGATAATAAACCTGTTGAGGAAATAAGCGCAGGCAATATTTCATTTGAATTGAAGGCAAAAAAATACAGTCCCTTTTCAACGCTCGCCAACGGTCAAATCAGCATAAAGGGCGCTACAGTTGCCGAAGGCAATGGCGTTAGTATTGACACCAGAAGTTTAATCAGAATAAAAGATTATTACGGTTTTTTCAGTCTGAATGGTTTAGAAAGCAAGCTGAATGGCAGCTTGTCTAATATCTATATGCCTGACGCAACATTCAAAACAAACAATATTCTCCTTGCCTCGGCTGTTGAAGAACTGGATGCCAAATATATAGAAGGAAAAGAGCTTAGAATTGCAGGTGTTTTAGGGACCATAAAAATTAAAGATGCAGAGACAGCTTTTACCGGTACACTGGTTTTAACAAATGCTGTTGCCGAACTGAATCTTGACTGTTTGGACGCTTCTGCCGGCTGTGAACTGGTTATTTCAGGAAATGCCGCCTCTTTGGAAATTCCTGAGGCTGGATTGCGATTCAAGTAATAGAGGACGTGCCTTTAGAAATTGTAAATTTTGGCCAGCCTTATGCAGGACTGCACAAACAAGCGCCTTCTGGATGGGCGGTTCATGCGGCTTATTCTGCTAACAGATTTAACAACAAGCTTCATGATGCAGACGTTGCTCTTTATGCGAACAGAGGTAATAGATGGTTTGGCGAAATATTCCACGATACTATAGAAGGACGAGAGTCTGATGAAGGCGAAACATCTCCTGGCGAGGGATTTGTGCCAGTAACTTACGCTACAAATCCAGGAAGGGTTGGAATTATAAATATGAAATTATGGTTGCCTCCGCAAGGATTATATTTGCCTGTCATAGATGAAGAAAAAGGTTACAGGTTTTTCAAGCCCGGCACATTGGCGCCGGAAAAAGTTACTGGCTTTTCACAAAGAACAGAAGCTGGAAAAGCATTTTCTGAATTTGATCTGTCACAGGATGAAATTTCGGGTTTTTACAGGCGTGATGATTATACAGGCGAGAAAAGGTTCGGTGGTCGTGGCTTCAACCCGAGCGTCGTCGACGACGGCCGCTTCAGCGTCGATCTTGACAGGCTCCCTTCGAACTCCGGTAATGTCTGGGTGGGTTCCCGCCCTGCATATGCTGAGAAAGAAGTAGTGGCAGAAATCTAGTCGTTTGATAACCAGCCGTTCATATTTTCATTGAAAAAAGATATTTATCTACAGTCTGTCAAAATAAGATAATGGTTTTGGAATATTTGGCAAACATTGACGCTATATTTGTGCTTGTTGCATTCATTATATTTGTAATATTCATCCTTTCGATAAAGCACGTCATAAAAACCACACAGAATTTCACAAACATGATTCTGAAAAAACTGAGGACTCTTGCAATCGTAGTTATAGCCGCTATAATATTTCCTATTGTAGGCGACAGGCTGCTAGGCCTGTCGATCACGGCTGATCTTCCGACAATAAAGATTTTTGCGCTTGGCGGCATTGCATTGTATGCCTTGTATCTGCTGGGCTCAGGCATATACAAAGGGCTTTCATTTGCCGAGAAAAAAATGCCGTCGCTTCCAAAAAAAGACAGGAAGTTTGACAAGATCATGAAAATGGAAAAAGACAAAGGCAAAAAAATAGACGAGCTTGAAAAGAAAATAAACGAAGGAAAAAAGAAACTAAAAGATGAAATGATTAGCGATGGAGATACTGTCAAATACAACAAGAAAGACAAACATAATAGGGATAATAAAAAGGAATCACATATAATTCCATTGAAAGAAATTAGCTATGAAGATTTAGAAGAGGATGAGTAAATGGGCCCACGCCGACCGCTTTTCAAAAGGTATTGGAAGGTATGATATGGACAACTGAACAAATGTCGTTTTAATTATTTTATTAATATTGTAGGCTATTATAATTTCATGCAGGAGCATGAAATTTACGAAACTGAAACATTTTCAAAAATATTTGATTCTATTACAGAAAAGGAACGTGAATGGATAACCAAAATGAAGCAACAAATAAAGCTTAATCCCAAAGCTGGAAAAGCTCTTCATTTTGACTGGTTCAGAGAAAAGAAGTTCGAGAACAAAAGGCTCTATTTTATAGTTTCCATAAAAAAGCCTAGAATTCTTCTAGTGTCGTATGCATCAAAGAAAGAGCAACAAAAAATAATAGACTATGTTATTCTTCACAAAGATGAATTTGTAGAATTTCTGAACAGCTTTTAGTCAGACTTTCTTAACCTGCCTTTTTTCATGTCTTCCAGACTTCTGGAAAGCTGAAATATTGCGTCATCTGCTATTTCTTCCTTTTTCTTAAGCATGTCGTATTCTTCCTTAGGTATTGTAATTGTGTTTCCCATGGCAACCACTTATAATTATTGACAAAACAGACTTAAAAAGCATAAATTTTACCATATATTCCACATGAAACCCAGAGGATTACACAATAGAGGACTTTGAAAATTATAAGGCTATTCGTGAAAGGTACCCTATTGTTGTCTAGGTCGTGTGCAACTCTACGATGTCGCCGTTTTTCAGCTTGTAGTCCAAGCCTACCTGTTTCATCAGCTGCCTGCCTTTTTTGTCGGTTGTTGATACGCGCGCAAAGCGGAAATTTCTTTCAAAATCCTTGTGTATGCGCTGGGTAAAATCTCTGATCGTTCCCCCAACAGGCATTGCCATAGGAGAGGTGGCAGGGGTTTTGTAATCATTATGAGCTTTCTTTTTTGTATAAACTATCATCATGTCCAGCGACTTCCAGATGTTTTCCTTTATCTGGTCAGGGCTTTCCTTCCAGGGATTGACCTCAATTCTGCGTGTAGCTATAAAATTTCCTTTCAAAATTCCCTCCAGCTTCAGCTCTTCTCCTGCTTCGCCCACAACAAAAACAATCAGTTCTGCAGTTCGTGCAATAGCCATGTGCTCTCTTTCAAAAGTCCCGGGAATTTCTACTATCTGTATCTTGACGCCCTTGTAATCCATCATTCCAACTTCAGGCTTTGTTGTGGTGTATGGATGGCCGGATACAGACGCTTTTGATCCTGTCAGCTTGTTGAGCAGCCATGACTTGCCGGAGTTTGTGAAGCCGATGAGGCACGCCTGGGCTTCGCCCTCCTTGTGCACGTTAAATTTGCTTCCGCCTTTTCCTTTTTTGGAAGAAGCTGCCGATTCTTTTTTCAGCTTTGCAAGCTTTGACTTAAGGTCTGCCAAAGCCTTCTCAGACCCGTGATGCTTTGGCATCTGCCGTATCATTTCCTCCATCGCTATTATCTTGTCTTCCTTGTTTTTTGCATTCCTGAATTTCTCTTCTGCAAGGTAATATTCTGCAGGCGGGTTCACAGGCATCTAATTAATTTATAGAAAAAGGATAAATTGATCATTCTGGTCTTTCTTCAAGGTCTTCTGCGTCGTGAAAGCGCGGCTTCCATCAGTTCTTGTTGCGTCAATGGCAGTTGCAATAAATTCAAAGCTTCAAGTTTGAAAGAACTGCTTTCAAGGGAATCGCCGTATTCTTCATTCACTTTTCTGAGTTCTTCCAAGAATGCTTTTATCTTTCCAACAGGCACGCCTTCAATATTGGAGGCTGGCATGCCTTCATAACTCTGGTGCGGCATACCATTCGAACCAAAAAATGATGGGTCTTCCGGAGGCTCGCCATCACCAAAAACATAAGCATAAAATTCTTTGCTATATCCATTATTTCTTGATTCAGCTTTGGCTTTCTTGGGTGGTGCAGGTTCACGCACACAATTAGGTTGCACAAGACAATCGCCTTCTTTCCATGGAACGTCAAATATTTTTTCAGGCTCATGTTTTTTTTCATCATGCCCGCCGTCTGGCGAAAGGCTTCTTGATTTTATGGAGTATGCGACCGAGCCTATCAGATTCCTGGCCCATCTGAGCCTATCAAATCCAGGCGCCTTAAGAGGCAAGTATCCTGGTTGTATGCTCACTGAGGCGCCTGCAGGATGGCGCGGGGGTTTACTTTGTGCTTGCCCGCCCTCAACTGGACATTTCTGCGCTTCTTGTGTTTTTGGCAGCAGCGCATTGTACGACAGCTGAAGCAATTCTGACGTTGCTGACATTTTATGTTTTTCTTTGTAAAATCCGGCATCTTGCAGGCCTTCGTTCAGTCCATTTTTATAAGAAGTCCATGCAGGGCTGAATTCATGCCTGAAATCAGCAGAAAGTTCAAGGGTTATGTCTTTCACATAAGCTTTACTCGCTGTCCATGCTTTGCTGAGAAATGACATAACCATTATACGAGCGATATACTTATAAATGTTACTTTTTAGTGATTAATTTGTAAATATGAAGCGCCTCCCATGGGAGCTTTTTCGATGCTATAATTTCGTGATTCAGCCCTTTATCCTCAATGTTTAACTTTGTCAGGGACGATGCAACAAGAATGGCAAACCCGTCATTTCTTAGATGACCAGTCAATTGCTTCAGAAATCTTTCGATGACATTGTCATCTATGAAGTTTTTTCTTTCTTTTCCAAGATACTTGTCAAGATCATCCGGCGCAAGGTAAGGAGCATTGAAGATTATTATGTCAAATATTTCCTGTCCAATTTCTGCGAATAGGTCTGATTTTATTGCCTTTATTTCCACATTGTTGGTTTTGGCATTTTCTTGTGTTGCTTTCACAGCATCTTCATTCACATCTACCGCAGTTACGGCATTATTTTTGGCTAGTAATATAGATATGAGACCGGACCCACATCCTATTTCCAGGACTGATTTGTCATCTATGAACAGCTGCTGGAGGGTTTCTGCAAGCAGAATTGTGTCCTCATCGGGATAATAAACGCCTTTAGGCACCTCGAACTCAAAATTATCATAGCATGCTTTCATACATTACCAGTCGCGGGAACGTTTATATGATCAATAAATCAATTTCTGAAATTCATTAACTCTTGCCAGTCCAGTACTCCAGCATGTGATCGAGTGTTATAGCAAGCCAATGAAATAAGTTCTGTATAACTTCATTGGTTGCTATATGTGAAACAAATAAATTATATC
>JACQNW010000111.1 GCA_016202845.1 Candidatus Aenigmatarchaeota archaeon | reverse complement strand
GATAAAGAAAAAGAAGTATTAAATAAACATTACGAAGAACTACAACCGTTCTTAGACTCAAAAATAAAGAATGGGGAAGATCTAATACGCACGGTGAAGAATGCGACAAAGTACAAAAGAGAAATTATAGCTCTATTAAAAAATAAAGATGCGGTAATGAATGATATTATAAAAATCAAATCTGAAATAGAGAAGCTCATTGATTCTTAATCAGAGTTTAATAGCGAACTCCCGATTCTTTCTCTAATTCTAGATATCTCCTTATGGTAATTGTAAACCGTTGCTTTCGAATACCCTTTGGCTATCAACGTGGCTGGTTCTACGCCAACCATCAATATGTAAATTTCTGGGTGGTTTTGCTTTTGACTATCATTTGGCTGGCTTCGGTCCCACTATTTTCAGTATTTCTGACCAAACTTGCTTATCGTTATCTTTCTTCACTATGCACACTTTGATTTTATGCGGTCCTTCACAGTGTATACAGGAATGGTCTATATCCCCTTCGATTTTGTCACAATATACATAACCATAGACGAATGGTTGTGGCGCGGGCGCATGAGCACCTCCTGAAAGGATATCCCAATGCAAACCTGCAATATCTATTAATTTGGCTTCTCCGATTCTCCAACTGTTCCACTGATGCCTAATTGCTATCTTTACATCTTTGTTTGCTGGCATCATTTTCTTTTCCTCCCGTTTTCTAATTCGGCTATCACTATCTTCTTTATCATTTCTGACAGCATGTTGTTGTCTACCAGTTCTGTTGTAGCCTTGTTGATTTCTTGCATCTTCGCCATTATGGACTTGTCGGTTGGAAATCCGCAGTTATGGCAGAACTTTATGTTTTCGCTCAGGTTTACGTGGCACCTTTCGCAGCTTTTCAGCAGCGTTTTATCCACGTCGCCGTTGCTGGAAGGCATGCCGTATTTTTTCCTATAGGCATTGTTCTTGTCCTGCTGCTGGACTGACAAATAGCATTCCTGCAATGCCCTGCTGCCTTTAGACCAGCTTCCCCTGCTTTCCACGTATGTAAGGGGCACGCCATCGGCTATGTCGTGCGTAGCCTTGCTCTTCCTTAGCATGTGCATGTTGCTTCGCTTTCCGACCCTGATTTTCTGCCTTTTGCAGGCATTGAGAAATATTTTCCTTGTGTTTGCGTAGCCTAGCTCACGCACATCGCCTTTTTTTCTCATTAGCACCCACAAGGGCGCGTTGGGCTCGTTTGGGAACGGGTGCGTGTTTAGCCAAGCCGAAAATAAAGACGCGGACTCGTATAGCGTTTCCCAGTGGCTTTTGTTTGATTTCGTAGCTTCTATTAAGATTTGAAAATTTCCGTCTTCCGTGTATTGTATATGCTTCACCTGCCTGCTTAACAGCTCTGCCACTCGGCATTGAAGGTCGTACATGCACGCGAAAAAGGCTTTGTTCCTGACATTCAGCATGCCGCCTAGAAGCTTTTTTATCTCCTCCTTCGAGAATATTTCGGGCTCGCTTTTGTCTATCGGCGATTTCAGCCTCATCCTTTTTATGCACGGGGGCGCATCACCATAAAATTTGTCGTAATACAGCCAGCGCCAAAATTTGCTTATCGTCCTTCTAAAATCGGTTAGCGTGTTTATCGAATATGTCTTTTTTTTGTTCGACTTAAGATCCTGTATTTTTGCCAGAAGCGCATTCATATCTTTCTCGTCGATTTCCTTGAATTGCTTGTCGACCAGTTCGCCTATGCGCCTTAGCATGTACGCGTATTTCAGTATTCTCGTATTCCCTATTTTCGGGTCGACTTTGCAGTAATTCAAAAAATCTTTTATTGCCTGCTTGTTTTCCTGCGTTATTTTTGCATACTCAAGAAGATATTCCTGGGTTTTTATCGATTCCTCGTGGTTGTGCACGTCTATTTTTTCTTTAAAATTAACTCCGTCCATAGCTTACCCTTCCTCCCTGGCTTTTTTATACCAGGTCGGGGAAATGGACGTAAATTCTATCTTGCTCCCAACGGGATTTGAACCCGTGTCTTCGGCCGTTTCCAACCCGTTTTCCGCCAGCGCTTTTCATTTACGCACCGACAAAGGGCTGTGAGAAGCCAATGTCCTATCGGT
>JACQNW010000110.1 GCA_016202845.1 Candidatus Aenigmatarchaeota archaeon | reverse complement strand
CCTCTGGAACAAGTATTTTTTTTATATATTCTACCTCTTTCCTAAGATCTTCTATATCTCTATGAATAGCGTCAAGTGTTACCATATTAATCAACTGATAAAATATTACAAATAAAACACTTAAAGCTAAATTGCCTCTTTCTGAAAACATATTTATCTTCTTGCCAGACAATTAGTTCCATGCTCAATCCGAAGAAGATGGCACTTCTTGAAGCCATGCTGTTCACCACAACAGAGCCCATGTCTTTAGACAAGCTGGAGAAGAGGCTAAGAATAAGAAAAGAAACGATAGAAAAGATGCTCATCGAACTGAAAGAGCGCTACGCGCGAGATGAGACGGGCATTGAGCTTTCTGATATAGGAGGCTACAGGCTTGTAGTAAAGCCGGAATTCATGGAAAATGTCTCTGACCTGACCCCTCATGCTGACATGAGTCGCGGGCTTCTAAGGGTGCTGGCAATAATTGCTTATCACCAGCCTATAAGCCAGAGTGACATTGTAAAGGTTATTGGAAACAGGACTTATGATTATACAAAAGAATTAGAACAAAAAGGATTGATAAAATGGGAGAAGAAAAGCAGGACAAAGATGCTTTCCGTGACCCCGCACTTCGAGGAATACTTCGGGGCAAAGGCAGAGGAGATAAAGAAGCTCCTTGCAGAAATGAAGGAAGAAGAAGAGATAAAGAAGCAGGGCGAGGAGTGAGCTACTTATATTGGAACTTCGTATTCTGTTATGTATTTTATTATTAGGTCAGCCAGTGGCTTTAGATTGCCTTTATTTCCTTCGCCTAGTGCGGCGTAATATTTGCTTCTATCTGCGTATTTTATATCTATCATTGGAAAGCCATTTTTGCGCAATATAAAATTTAAAACAAGCCTTCCTGTCCTGCCATTGCCGTCCAAAAATGGGTGTATTGATTCAAATACGTGGTGCATATGTGCCGCCACAACAACTGCGTGATATTTTTTTTTGTTTCGCCTATACCACAACATCATTTTTTTGAATTCTGACTCTATATTGCCCGGTGTTGCTGGCATGAATTCCGCGCCTCTTACATAAACCTGCACATCCCTAAAAACACCCGCGTGTTTCCACAAAATATTGTGCGTTAAAATTTTATGCGCCTTCAAAATAAACGGCTTATTTAGATCGCCTTTATAGTTCAGCATAAAATCAAATGCATCTTTATGGTTCTGAACCTCGTTTATTTCCTTTATGCTTTTGCCTTCTGGCACTATTTTATCGAACAGTATCATGGCTGTTTCTCTTAACGTTACAGTAGAACCTTCTATGGCATTAGTGTTGTATGTAAAAAGAGAAACAAAGTGCTCATAATAGTTCTTATATTGCGGGTACAAAAGTTTGCTTTTTTCTTTTTTAAATTTTTTCTTTATTTTGTCAAGCTCATTTACATGGCTTTCAGAAATAAGGGCAATTAATGGGTCTGTGTTTTTTCTTGCTTCTGACAACTTTTTTATAAACTCTTTTCCCTTTTCATTAGCCAGCTCTTCAAGCTGTTTTTTCTTAATTACACCCTTTCCCAAATATATTCTGACTTTTTTCCACTTGCCCTTTCCGTATCGTATATTGCCGGCAAGATAATAATACTTCCTGCCATTTTTTTCCTGCACTTCGATGTTCATATGCATCTTATGACCACGTATGTTTAAATAGTTTAATTATATGTGGTCATGGTATTGCACAGGACTTTCTTGCTGAAATGAAGGGAGAAAAAAGTAAAAGAATCGGGGCGGAGAGTGAAGGTTTATAAAGACTTCTAACTTTTGCATACCATGAATAGCAGTCTTTACGACATATGTGGGTTTGCACATATCAGCTCCTGATAAAGGTGTTTACAAATCTGGCGTACAAGAAATTGACAAAGAGCTGGCAAGAATTTCCAGAGAAAATGGAATTACTTTTAGACTTCAGGAAATTCCTTTAGAAGAACCATCTGAAGATTATCTAGATCCATATTATTAATAAACAAATACGTCACACTATGTCCGTTGGAAAATGGCACCGTAAATCAATCAGGGCAACCCCTTTACGATCTTCCTGATTTCTGCATGTATTTCTTCCGGTTTTTTGTTGCCGTCGACAACAACTGTGTTTGGGAAAAAGTTCTTGAGACCAAGGTAATTATTCCTTATCTGGACAAGCTTCTGCTCCTCTTCGAACATTTCCACATGGTGCCGCGCCTTCTTCATCCTTTGTATGCAAATCTTTGGCTGGGTGTCAACAAAAATCGTAAGATGAGGCTTGCGAAAATGAGTGTTGAGCTGCTTTATTGCATCTACAGACAATGACATGCCGCCAAAAGCCAGAGAAGACAATACATAACGGTCGCAAATTATTGTTTTCCCTTTTTTCAATGCGGGCTCGATCTCTGTTGCCAAGTGGTGGGATCTGTCGGCTGCAAAGAGCATCTGCAACGTCAGCTGGTCTGTTTTCCACTCATGCCTAAGGCAGGCTTTTATTGTCCCTCCAATAAGACCGTCTGAAGGCTCTTTTGTTAATACAGCTTCTTTGTCTTCCTCAGTCAAAGAATTACGAAGCAGTGTCGCCTGAGTGGTTATCCCAGAGCCGTCCAACCCCTCGAAGCAAATAAACTTACCCTGCATTACATCATCATATGAGGCTGGTTTATAAAAAGCTTAATGAGCACCTCCGAAAGTGAAGCGTTGTGGCTTTGCAATACGCTAAGGGAGAACCGCAAAATAATCATTTGAAGCACAGAATGCGCATTTATAATTTGTTATACAATTGTATAACATGACTGAGACAAAACCTATACCGATAAGGCTACCGAAAAGAGACGTAGAACTAATAGATGAAATTGTAACAAAAAAGAAGGCCCTTTTCACAAATCGTTCTGACTTTGCGAGGTTTGCCATAGAAAAAACTATTTTTGACACTTTTAGAGTAGAAGCCGCGTCAAAATTTCTTAATGAAATGGGCGAAAAAGGGTCTGTAAGCAAAGACTATGAGGAAAAAATAAATTCTGACTTACATAAAATACGCAAAAAAATGAAGGTGCGCTAATGAATGGCAGCAATATGCCGCCCACGAGAGCTTATCTAGATACTAATGTATTTCTTATTGGCATAAATAAAATAGACTCCAACAGCAGGCTTATTCTTGAAGCTGCAAAAGCAGGCAAATTTTTGATTCTCAGTTCTTTCCATGTAATTAATGAAGTCGACAGCTGGTTTCGTCAAAACAAAACAAGAGAAGACGCTTTCAAAGCTCTAGGAATTATAGGTATTTTGACGAGCGAAATAATTCAACACGAAGAAATCAAAAATCTGCTACCCATCTATAAAAATAAAGCGCCAGAAGACGACCTTCCACACCTTTGCGCTGCCAAAGCCCTAAATGCGGATTTATTGGTTTCTACAAACATACATTTCCTAAAAGAGCAGAATATCATTAAAACTTTGACTCCAAAAGAATTTGTAAAAGGTGTTTTAAACCTGAACAAATATTTTGAAAGTGATGGATAGCTTTATTTTTCCAGCTAATGAACAGTAGCAAATTGCATATTTCATAAACTACCTTGAAAAGTCAGATATTTATTTCTTTTTGACACATTATCTGTTATGATTTCAGGGAAGGGACTTGCCCAGTATACTGATGCGTTCAGGCGCGGAGAAGTGAATGCAGGCGATCAAATAGGCGTAAAAGTCCCGGGTTTTTTCCAAGAAGATGGCGGCACGCTCTTCTACAAAGTGCTTGCAGATGGAAACTTGCAATGCAGACGATTTGCGCCTGTCCGTGCTGCAGAAGTCCTGCATGAGCATGCCAAATGGGAACAATACCCTAAGTAATTGATTCTAAAATTTCTTTTACTTCTGACAGGCTATTTACAGTATATCTAGCGCCAGCCATCTTTAAACTTTTGGCATCAACAGTTCCAGTCCTGCCTATTCCTAATATCCCTAATTTTCTAGCAAGTTTCATGTCAGAAGCGCCATCTCCAACAAAAACAACGCTCTTCCTAAACTCTTTTCCTGAGAAATTGTAAATTTTACTTATTTCATTAAAATGATCTTCTTTTCCTTTGAATCCATTAACGCCAAACCACTTTTCTACATATGCGTTTAATTTGTGGCGCTTGATTCTTTTGTCAAGCATATCTTGCCTTGTGCCTGTTGAAATAAATATTGTATAATCAGACAAAGCTTTCAGCGACGACTTTACATCCTCAAAAATATCCGGAATTTTTTTAGAAGCTTTTTTAAAAAATTCATCCACCAGATTTTGTATCGCGTCAGTTGGCTTTTTGTACATTGTTAAAATAGCTTCAAACTGCTTGTTCAGAAGCATTCCTGCTGACGAATTGTAATAAGCTGAACTCTCAGCCAGAGGAATGCCATAAGCGGCATTCAGCATGCTCGAGAATAGCTTAGTATAAAATGGCATTGAATCAAATATGGTTCCGTCAGCGTCAAAAACTACTATGGAAATACTCGAATTACTCATGTGAATAAACTAACTTATCATTGTTTAAATCCCTTCATGTCATAATGTTCTTATGGCTTCAGGACAAGGACATGCATCTTATACGGATTCATTCCAGCATGGGGAAATATCTATAGGCGATTCTGTAGCTGTTTTAGTATCAGGTTCTTTTTCTCGTGGTGGCAAGATCCATTATATAACACATTACCAGGCGTATAGGGTGGTTGAAGACGGTAGATTGAAATTCTGGAACTTTCCTCCAGTCGAACCATGTGAAGCTATACACGACAAATGGG
>JACQNW010000108.1 GCA_016202845.1 Candidatus Aenigmatarchaeota archaeon | reverse complement strand
TACTTGGTTAACTATAAATATAGAGCATTCCAAGAACATGCATGCGTTGGTTGACACTTCTTGGACCTATTGTTATATCTATTGTCATTTCTTTAGCCCTGAACAGGTTTATTTCGATAGAAGCGGCAACTTTTATCGGATTTGTCGCTTTTCTTGCTTCTGTGATTTATTTTGATAAAAAATACATCAAATTCCAGGGCGGAGTCTTCATAAGAAGGACAAAGAAAGGCAGGGATTTCATAGATAACACAGCAAGAAAATCCCCTGTGTTCTGGAGAGTTCTTGGAAACATTGGCGTGGTCATCTGTGTAATATCAATGGTCATGATTTTTGTTTATCTGCTATTCCAGCTCCAGCCCGTGCTTGCAGGAGAAGCAGGCGGGATAAGGCTTGTGTTGCCTGGCCCGACTTCAGCTCCTACTGCTGATGTTCCTGGAACATTATTGTTGCCATGGTGGCTCTGGGTTTTCCTGATAGCTATAATAATTATACCGCATGAATTCGCACATGGCATAATGTGCAGGATTGACAGGGTTAGAATAAAAAGCGTAGGATGGATATTGTTCCTTATAATACCTGGCGCTTTTGTCGAGCCTGACGAGCCGCAATTGAAGCGGATGCACTGGAAAACAAAAATGAGGGTTTATGCAGCAGGGTCATTTACAAATATATTGGTTTCTCTGGTTATAGTCGTTGTATTGATGTCAACTACATTGGCACTGACAGCGCCGGTTGGAGTGTTTGCTAACGTAGTAAAGGACACGCCAGCTCATCAGGCAAACCTTACAGGTGCAATAATAGAGATCGATGGCGTTCCTATAAGATCGGAAAGTGACTTGGTAAAAGTCTTGTCAGATAAAAGTCCAAATCAGACTGTAACAGTGAAAACAGCTGGAAATAATTATGTTCTTCCTGCTTTTTACCCCCAACCGCTCTTTTTTATCCCCAAACAAATTGTCACGGCAGATCTTTCAGACGTAAAAGAATATAGAATAACTTTGCAAAAGCACCCGGACCGTGAAGGCGGGTATCTTGGCGTTGCGCCTGCACTTACAGCTGTGTCGTTCAACGGCAATGAGCAGGCATACCAGTCTGTTTCAGTCATGCTTTTCTACGTGTGGCTACTTTCTTTTGGTGTTGGCCTTGCAAACATGATGCCATTGAAGCCTCTGGACGGCGGGCTGCTGTTCGAGGAAGTCGCTGGAAGGATAGTTAAAAATCCAAAGAAATTGAAGAAAGTAGTGCTTGTTGTTTCTGTAATAACGTTAATTCTATTTTTAAGCAATTTAATATTGCCAATACTTCTGTAAGCAATATTAATATGAGATTTGACCATAGATTTCTTAATGAATGCAAAACTTATCACGGTTTTAATAGCAGTTTTATTTATAATTATTGCAGTCCCGTCATATTCCCATGTTCCTAATGGCAGTCCTGTTCTTTCAGCAGTATCTCCAAGCGTTTCAGAAGTGCGAAAAGGGACCTTGGTGGATATATATCCTAACAAGGGTGCCAGCGATCCCGATGGAGACGCCTGTAAAATACGGTGCGGCGCTTATCCATCTACGCTCGGCCTTTGCGAGAGTGCGCTTGATTATCATTGCTATTTTGCTGCATGCGCGTTCACGGCGTCGTGGACTGATGAAGGTTTTAAGAGATTGAATTGCGTGCTTGTGGACGAGCATGGGGCAGAATCACACGCAAGAGAAACGGGCGTAACAGTAAAAAACAAGCCTGAAATTGTTTCTGCTTCGGCTTCCCCTTCAGAAGTCAGGAAAGGAACAGTAGTTGCTATGTCGTCTGTCGCTTCAGACCCGCTTGGTCCTCCGCCAAGAGGCGAGAAAATAAAGCTGCTTTGCGGAACAGGCGCTGGCCTTAGCAATCTTTGCTCAGGCGCGCTTGTAAATTCAAACCCCTCATGCGCTTTTACAGCCGCATGGTCAGATGAAATTTCTCATGTAATTTACTGCCGTGTAAGAGATGCATCGAATTTCCAATCGAGTGACAAGACGGTCACGGTTTCTGCCAAAAACAAGCCTGTCTTAACGTCTGTGACAGCTTCTCCTGTAATTATCAAAAGCGGTGCCGTAATAACTATAGCCTCTGTCGCTTCAGACCCGCTTGGCCCTCCGCCAGCAGGCGAGAAAATCAAGGTAGCATGCGGCTCGTCGCCCGGATCAACCGATCTTTGCATAAGCGCGTTGGCCAATTCAAACCCCTCATGTTCTTTTGCGTCGCCATGGGCTGATGAAGCCTCTCATGTCATATACTGCAAAGCCGTTGATGAATCAAATTTCCAGTCAGGAGAAAAAACGGCTTCAATTAAGGCCGACAATACGCAGCCTGCAGTGTCGGTTTCGCATGCTCCGAAAAATCCTTCCACGCCTTCATCTTCAGCGCAAGTAACTCTGACAGCTGTAGCTTCTGACTTGAATGGCATAAGCAGTATTAAAATTTATACAGATGCTCTTCTGGTAAAGACATGCACCACATCGCCGTGCATGTACACAGGGGATTTTCCTTTAGGCACTCATTTGTATTATTCAATTGCGGAAGATAATGCCGGAAATATTGGCAGGGATCCAGTTTCAGGAACAAAAAGTTTTACTGTTGTGCAGGCTGTTGAGATTATAGCAGCAGATGTGTCCAATTCGTGCCCTTTGACAACAGATTTTATTGATGTTATATGTACTTCTTCAGTTGCAAATGTTAATTGCGTAGGCGCAAGAATAGGATCAAATGAATGCATTTGGGGAACCGGCTCGCGGTGGGAAGGCAATACAGCGGTATTTGCAAACTGCGCTCCTGGTTTGCCTACAACAACTGCATGTGGAACCGGCTCGCGTGACGCAACATGTTATATAAAAACAAATTTGTGCGTCCAGATTGGTGAAAACAAAATAGCCAAAATAGATGTGCAGAGAGGACCTGATGCATGTTATGATTACACTGATGAGAATTCCTGCACAGCAGACCCTTTGTGCCAATGGGTAAATTTGTGCTCAGAATCTAAAACGCTTAATCCGGAAATCCAATGTATATCAAAAACATCAACTCCTGCATACCAGTGCAAGACAGCTTCCTGCAGTGCTGAATGCGACGGCTCTGGTGGATGTCCTGCAAAGCTTTTGGGAGATGTTTGCTATTATTCAGGAATATGCAAGGATGCATGCCTTTGCGCTTTTTCAGAGCAGCATTGCCCTGTCCCAGGAACTGTCTCAGGCAAGACGTGTTATTATGGCTCGCAATCCTGCGATGAAACAGGCTGTACAATATCAACATGCACGCTTGCTATTAACAACAGATGTGATGCAGATGCAGGTTGCATTGTTGATAATAGTGTGGTAGAGATGAGTGGAAATATTGATTTATCAGATAAAGAGCCTGCTGCCGGAGACAAGGTTGATGCAGAGATATGGTGCCAGATTAGGAATAAATTATACGGATTTGCACAAAGATGCTTAAGGGATAATACAGATACAAAAGCGTTCAATGTTGATCAGGAAACAGGCATAGCAGTTTTGGGGAATTATGAAGCGGAAAATTCCCGTGTGCAAGATTGCGGCCTTGACGAACATTCTGTTAATTTGTGCAGCATAGGCGATTCTATTAAAATTAATCAAGACTTCAATCCAGGCGTAGCTACTTTCAAGCTTCTTGCTCAGACAAATGAATGGGTGAATATAACCCTGAAAGTTGACGGCGTTCCAAAAACAAAAAGAAGCGTGAAATTAGGCGGGTATGATTCGTTTTATATCAGTGCCGACATGAATTCCGGAGTACATGATGTGGAGTTTGTCTTGTCAGACAAGCAGTCTGCAAATTCAAAAATAAACATAGACGCAGTTGCAGTTGTTTCTGGCGTTGTGGATTACATGTCGAAAGAAGATTGGATACCGTGGCAGAACTGGGACTCATCAAAACAGGTATGGACTGCACAAATCGATACAGATGTATACCACTCAACGCTTGAAGTAAATGAATCAGACAGGCAAACAGGTGTTTCAGGCGTTTTTACAAATTCATACTCAGTTCGGTTCGTAAGGCGGCTGGATGTGACAGTTAAGTTCCCTGATCAGGAATCAAAAACAATTCCCACAATAAATGGAAAGCCTGTTTTTTACAAGCCAATGCAAATAGAATTCATAGCAGAGGGGAAGGTCAAGAATATTCAGAGCGGAGAGCAACAGAACTGCAATGGTGATAATTGCATAGCAGCCTTCAGCCTCGACAACGGTCCGTTTGTGCCAGTGTCTTATGACGAATTCGCAGGCGCTTTTGCCTACAAGATTCAATCAGTCGATATGCGGTGCAACACAGAACATTCTGTAAAAGTGAAAATAACAAAAACAACACAGCCTGAAGAGGGAGCATCTGGAATATCTGAAAGGCTTTTCGCTCTTAATTGCGAAACAGTGATGCTCGTTTCGCCTCCTGAAAAGCGAACAGCATTGGGGTTTTCGGGTTTAGCGTTTCAGGTCATGATAGTAAATCCGGATTCTGTTGACAAGAATTATGACTTAGAGATCTCCTTGCCGAGAAGCGAATTCATGTTAAGCAATCTCCAGTTTAGATGCACAGATTCAGACCAGGGATGCAATATAGTTGACAGCCATAAAACATCATTAAACCCGACATCTAATTCAGTGGCATCAGTTTCTTTGTACGCAAACGCAAACAGGGCAGGCATATATCCTATAGACTTTGAAACGACTGGCAGCAATGAGTTTTCAGAACAGGCAACATTGCAGGTGTTTGCAGAAAGCCTGCCTGAATTTTCGGTTATACAGTTAATAATTGCAATGCTAGTTTCACCTTTGATATACTTTGTTGCAAACAGGAAAAAGGTGAAAATTAATGGCTAGGCAAAAACCTGTCGATGTTTTTTTGTTTTCTTTAATAGGTGCATTTGGTGCAGCACTTCAAATAATAACAGGAGTATTAGCTTTTTTGTTATTCTCTGATCGCATAGATGTTTTTGGATTGACTTGGCAACGTTTTGGATTTGATCCTTTCATACACTATAGATATTTATTTGATTCACTTTTAACAGCACCTATTCTGATAATTATGGGCGTCTTATTGCTGCTGGCATATTATGGTATTTTTAATTTAAGAAAAAACGGTTGGAAAATAGCTTTACCTGCTGAAGTATTATTCTTTATTCTTGCTATTTACAACGAAGCTAGACTGAATACATTTATTTCGATTATCATGATAATCTATTTGCTGACTAGAAGAAAATTGTTTAAATAATGCTGCGTCTAGGCCCTTAAAAAATGCGATTCCATGGTCTTGGGCTTTTGGGTAAAAAGGAAATATTTCTCATCGCCTTCTAATTCTAGCAGTATTCGCCTGACTAGGGATTTTACAGGGTCTGGAAATAATTTGACCCTTTCATGTATTTCTTCAAATGTCTCAAATGGTTTTTTCTTTCTTTCATCAAGCATGTTCTGCAAATGTTTTTTGCCAACGCCTGGCAAAAGCTGGAACTGGTGCATTCTTGGAGTTACTATGCCGCCCTTGTTGAAAAATTCTACAAATTTTGCCTCATTCCTTTTTACAAGCATTTCGGCTACTTCTGGAAGCATTGTTTTTGCGTGGTTCGTAAGGTCCCTGAAATTAAGCTGGCCTCTAATGAATCTTATCTTGTCCCTTTTGCCTTCCCCTATATATGCCTCTTCCTCCGGCATAAGCGCTATGCCTTCTCTGGGGACCAATTCAAGAAGTGAAAAGAATGAAGTACCTATGGCTTGAGCTATTGGTTCTGGATGCCTTCTGTCCGGATAGCCGGTTGGCAAAAAATCTAATATTATGCAGTTTTCTTCTTTCATAAAGTCCCACCACAGATTTTATTATCATGAATACTCCTGTCATTTGTTCAAGTTATAGTTAACCAAGCAAAGGATCCGGATATTATAACTTGGTTTACTATATGTGACCAACTTGTCTAATACCTGAATATTAAGTTGGTCAGCTATAATACTTGCAACAGAGCACTTTTAAACGCATCAAAGCCGTTTAACAGCATAATTTATGCTTTTTAAGCCTTCATTTTCACTTATATGGTAATAATCAGAAGTCAGTTCTTTATGATCTCTTTTGGATTTCATAGAGACCTGAATGAATCAACGCCTTAGGCGTCATAGCAATAAGAAAGGGATGTATATGGTAAGAAAGTCTTATGGAAAAATGCGCGGCACCCATTTCAAGATGCAGGTAAGAAAAAAGCCGACCATTGGAACTTACATGCAGCAATTTAGCGTAGGCGATGTTGTTCACGTAAACTTATTGTCATCTTCGCCGTTTCCTCACCCGAGGTTCCAGGGCTTGACAGGCATAATTGAGGAAAAAAGAGGAGAATCTTATGTTGTAAAGCTGAGCAGCGGCAAAAAGATCAAGAAAATAAGCCTGCGTCCAGAACATCTTAAGCTGGAAGTTGCTGGCGGAAATAAATAAATTGTGGTTATTATGGAAGTATTGAATGAAGACGATGTAAGCATGCATGAAGCAAAAGTCATCCTGGAAAAGAGAAAAGATGAAAGAGACCTGGTTTACGACCAGAAAATATGCTATGACTATCTTGTCAAGGTCTGCAAGCTGACGCCTGCACAGCTGAATTCCCTAAAGGAAGAATTGTCAAAAATTTCCATATTAAAGCCAAGATACGTCTCCCTGATTCTGAACACAATGCCTGACACAGAAGAGGAAGTGAACATGCTTTTCTCAAAGGAACGAACAAATTTGAAGAAAGACGAAGTCCAGATGATTGTTTCTATAGCCAGGAAGTATAAGAAGTAGGGGGCTTTTTTTATCAAGCTCATCTGCCTCAACATATGGTGCGGTAAGGTCTACAATCAGTTGTTTGATTTTTTAAAAGAGCAGTCAGACGCAGATATTTTCTGTTTTCAGGAAGTAATGAAGTCAGAAGCAAAATATGTCTCTGCCGATGGATTTCATTCTGATATCTATTCTGATCTGGAAAAGATTTTGCCTGAACATCATGGCTTTTTTGCATCTATGAGGAAAGGGATAGCCGGATTCGAGCCCCTTGAATTCGCAGATTTTGACGCTGATCTTGGAACAGCAATATTTGTCAAAAAGAACCTGAAATTTGAAAACCATGGCATGGACATTGTCCATCAGGGAAACATCAATGGCAGAGACCTGCGGATTGATTGCCCAAGAGGCCTGCAGCACGTAACATTAGGAAACACAACAATATTCAATTTCCATGGCATTTCAACATGGCCAAAGACAGAAGACTCAGAAGCAAGAATAATTCAATCAAAAAACATAAGAAGTGTCATTGATGAATTCAAATGCAGAAAAATAGTGTGCGGCGACTTCAACCTTGCCCCTGAGACAAAAAGCATGGATATAATAGAAAAGGGCATGAATAATCTTATCAAACCCTATGGAATAAAATCAACAAGAAGCAGTATATTCAAAAAAGAATACAAATTCTCAGATTACGTCCTGACAACTCCGGACATAAAAGTGAATTCGTTCAAGGTGCCAGACGTGGTCGTCTCAGATCATCTGCCTCTGATCCTTGAATTTGAATGAAAATAAATACTTTTGTTTCTTACTTTGTAAATGCTCGTTGGTCTGAGCGTCAATGATCATCCAAATGAAGTGCGTATCTATGGCCGTGGCCGAAGCAGTTATGCAACAATTGACTGGCCATTGCCTGCTGCTGTTGAAAAGCCTGTAAAACTTCTGCAGGCAAGATGGAATACAGGTTTTCCTGTTGCAGAGTTTGGTGCTGCAGGGCATGGCCCTTATGATGTTGGTCTTGTTTTTAGACCTTGCATTTATGATTCAATCGAAGATCCGCATTTTATAAAAAATGGCATTAAAGCAAGAGTTTCTTATGGCCAAGGCAGTGTAGGTGATGAAGGAGATGGTCGGGCTTGGGATCCTGCAAAAATAGGACGACTTCATCTAAGTGTTTATGGCATGAGGAAATTTCTTCCTGTTGAGTATGAACAATTATTTAGTGATATAGATCACGGGAAAGACCCGGTAAAACTATTTTTTGAGAATGAAATTAATATTTCTTTAAGGTGGATTAATGGCTCATTCGATGACTGGAGTGATATAAGATTGTGGGAAAATGATGCTGTGGAACGCTATAATTACATGAATAGGTACATGTTTGATGAAACAAGGACAGCATATGCAAGAGCAGTGGATTTGCATATGCCCGTAAATGAAGACAGACTGGATGATTTGATTAGACAGCTTGAAAGGAAAAAAAATTTGGTTCCAAAAAACCCTACCGTTGAAAAAGCTTTTACAGTAGACAAATACCAGGATTCTGAAAAGTTTGAAGCACTGCAAAAAGTTTATGGACATTGTTTGATAAGTGGCTGGAATTCACACATTCCGTTGATCGGTTACATGCCTGTCTTAGAATTGCTGCAGCCTTTTGGAGGTCCGGGGACGGATATGGCAGAGAAAATACCTAAAATGAACATGGAAGAAGGTGCAGCCTTCCTTTTTGAGCAGGTCTTGCCTGCAGTCGAGAATTTTTCAAGGGCTTGAATAACTTAGTCTCTACAAATCTTCCTGATAGCCGTATAAGCTACCGTAAAAACTGTTAAGAATTGGTAACCAGATAACAATTTACACAGAGTTTACTATGGTATTTGGTTGGAATAAATAACATAACAGGACAGTATCTGATATAAAAATAGTTCCTAGTAAAAAATATAATTTGATTCGTAAGTACTGTTTAGTTGTGGGTAATATGAGGGCATCTTATTTTTTCCAATCTATATCTATTACATCCAAATCCTTGCATGAGCATTTCTGTCCGAGAAGCTCGGAAATGCTTGGCTTTGTCCTCCCTTCGTCTCCGCTGATTAGCTCCTTGACATACAGCCCGGCATCTGTCCTGACTGTCAGCGCAAATTTCTTGCTGTTGACGTATTTTGTTATTAGCTTCTTGACATTTCTTTTCCTCAGCAGGTCAGCCCTTCTGTGCAAAACTCTTTGCGGTGTTTTCTGATGTATCAGGGACAATGAAGACAGTTTTTTCAGGTCTGGTTTTTTTACATTCTCGCAAACAACTGTGCATGAATATGTTTTCTCCGCCCTTGATTCTTTTACTTTTCTCATTTCATTGACTGAAGAAAACTGCGCGTTCCTGATGCGCACTTTTTTGGTATCAATTTTTTTTGATAGCCGTCTCAGGTCTATGTTGCGTTTTTTTGGCTGTAATATTTCAAGCACGAATGGCCGCCATGCAAGGCATCTCGCGTCTATGTCCTCCCTTCCAAGCCCGTGAAATTTATGGCCTTTGCCCTGCGTTGCTGGCATTATTGGCTTTGCAATGATCTGTTCTACAGAATTCTTGTATTTGCCAGAAGGCCATTTTGTCTGCGGGATTCCCCTGACAAGCTTCTGGTATTCGCCGTATATGAACAATGGATTGACCAGTATTTCTATCTTATTGGTTTCCAGATTAATTATAATGTTTACGTCAGGATTTTTTGCATTGAACTTTTTCCCCATTATTATTTCTATCCTCTTTCCGATTTCCCTGTTTATTTCTGCCTTTAATGGCTCGCAATATTCTATGCCTATTTTTTCCCAAAAATCTTCCTCCCTCTGCGCTAGGTCGAAAGAAAGTTTTGTTCCAATAAGAAAATTTGAGAATTCATATTTTTCCACAGCTTTTGCCGTCTTTTTTGCCAACATATCTATTTTTTTAAACAACCCATCAC
>JACQNW010000114.1 GCA_016202845.1 Candidatus Aenigmatarchaeota archaeon | reverse complement strand
GTGCTTGCCTGCGGACCTGTGTTTTACCCTTCCTTTTCCGCCTGGCATTTTGGCTGCCATTTTTATTGCCTCCCTCATCCTGACCCCTCTTGTCTTCTTCATGTTCACCTGTAATGTTGGTTGTCTTGTGCTTAATTATTCCTATTCCAACTGCGGCAAACGAGGCAACTATTATTCCGATTATTACCACACCAAGATTGTCTTTTACAACAGGTATATTGCCGAATACAAAGCCGCCCAATGCAAATATTACTACCCACGCTATTCCGCCTATTGCATTGAACGACAGGAATTCTTTGTAGTTCATCTTTCCCACGCCTGCCACAAACGGGGCAAATGTTCTTATTACAGGCATGAATCTTGCAATAATTATCGTCTTGCCGCCATGCTTTTCGTAGAATTTTTCAGTCCTGTCAAGATGTTCTTTTTTTAGGAATCTTATCTTTTCGCTGAAAACCTTTCTTCCAAGATGATGACCCATCCAGTAATTTATTGTGTCCCCCGCAATGGCGGCTATGCTCAATGATATTATAATTACAACAATGTTCAGCGACCCCGCCGCAGCGAAAGCCCCCAAGACAAAAAGAAGAGAGTCACCGGGGAGGAACGGAACGACAACAAGGCCTGTTTCAATCAATATTATCAGGAAGACAATAAGGTACACCCAAATGCCATACTGCTGTATCAGCGTGTTGATGTACTGGTCCGCGTGCAGAATCAGGCTTAACAATCCAAGCATCGTAATAGTGAACTAGTAAAGTATTTAGATGTCAATGTTTTTTCCTGAAAAAGCTCATTGTATCTTTACGTTTTCCCAACTTTCTATCCGCAGATAAGGCCTGGCTTCACTGAGGTTTTTTCCAGGCAGCCTGAAGCCCACTGTACATTCTATCTTTCCTTCAACTATCTGGCCTTCCTTTAAACCTTTCATCAAATCAGTGCTTCCCCTGCATTCTATTACAAAACCGTTTTCTGTCAGCAGAAAATCGGCAAACCCGCCGTTTATCTTTAAATTGGAAATTTTGCCTTTTACAGTAAAGTATTCATTTGGATACCTTAGCCTGTCGTCATCCAATAATACCATGGTCTTTCTATAAAGTTAAAATATATAAATCAAATCCAATGTGTTTTTGTATCAGTTCCTTTGTCTGTTTTGACCTACGGTTTATAAAGTTCTACCAAAAATGCTAAAAGAAGGCATGATTAAAAAAACAAGAACTCTTGGCAGATCAACTCTTTATACAATAAACAAGGAAAACAAAAAAGTCCAGTATTTGCTCAAGCTGGAAGAAATTTTATTGAAAACTTCTTTCGAAGAACTGCAGCCAGTTAGGATAAAAGTTAGCCACTAAATAGTGATATTAAGATTTAAATACTTTATGGAGAATGATTTTTATGGCGGCATTAACTGAAGTAAAGTTGGAAACACTGAACATACAAAAAACAATGTCTGTTTATCCTTTGCATGGCAGAGCATACTTAGTGCGTCCATATTCTGTAGATTTATCGTCAAGTCTTGTAAAGACTGGCAGAGATTATTATGATTCTCAGGAGTTGCTTGCAAAAATGATTGCAAATGGCGAGCTTTCTGAAGGAACAAGATTTTCAACATCGGCAGAAGAGCTTGCTTTACAGAAAAGCTATGAAATGCAGGGCAAAGATCCAAGAAAAGCAGAAGAATTCAAAGATCATATGGGCAAAGGTAAGCAAGGTTATGTCTGGGGATATACGCTTACAGGCCTGCGCGTGCCTGAAGGCTGGCAAAATGGGAAAAAAGATACAGGCACAAATAAGTATCCGAGAATAGTTTTGCTAGGCGATGAAGAAAAAGACTTGATACAAGTTCCAGAAGGCGGAGGAAAAGTCATAGTTGAATATGATGATGTATTTGGAGTTGCCACAGAAGTTAGAGGCATGCCATTTCCGCACAAGGGCTATAATGCTCATTGGCATTTTAATCCAAGCCCACGATTAGATGAAAAAACAGGACACTATGACGTTGCCGTCGGCCGCAGGGGCGACTGGCATCACGGTGAGGACGCTAGGTGCCTGAACGTCGGTGCGGACTACGGGCGCTGGCTTGCGGGTTCGTACGACGGCTTCCGCCCAGTGGTTCGGGGGTCCGTTCCAGAAATTGAAGTGGTAGACTCAAATGTTGATATAGAACAAGTAAGACAAGAGATTGAAAAAAAATTGAGAGCGGATATTGCAACTGAATTAAGACCTCTGAAAACTTTATTTGAAAAATACAAATAAATACTTCGCCTTGCAATTATTTAAATGCGGACTTCTGATATGGAATTTATAATCGGGGGGGGGCCGCAAGTCAGGGCTTCTCAAATTAAATT
>JACQNW010000113.1 GCA_016202845.1 Candidatus Aenigmatarchaeota archaeon | reverse complement strand
TTGGTCACATATAGTGAAGCAAATTATAATATCGGGATTATTTGTTTGGTCCACTATATATATAGCGTCCAACACCAAACATTAACAATGATGCAGGCCAAGTATGCAATGTTTGTTGCAACAATAATCGCTTTTTTGCTGTCTTTCAACACTGTACGTATTTTTACGCTGGAAGAGATGAGTGTTTTTCTGACTGTAATAGGCCTTATCTATGGCATAATGGCCGCATTCGCCATAAGCAACGCATGGGAAAGGTTCAGCAAGATAAGGGACGCAATAGCAGAAGAGACGAATGCACTCACAACAATGTACATATATGCCAAGCACATGACTGACAAAAGTGCTGTGAGAAAGTTAAAGGAAAAAACAATAGAGTACTGTAAAGAAGTTCCTAAGGTGGATTGGCCGGATTACTGGACTAGTGAAAAAACCCACCAGAAATTTCGCAGTCTAATAGAGACAGTTGCAGGAATGAATTTGAAAGGCGTAAAAGACGTGGAGCTTTTCGATGATGTCAGTGAAGAATTAAGAACTGCATCTACTTCAAGAAATTTGCAGTTGATATTATCAAGAACACGCCTCTCTAAATTCCAGTGGATGTTGAATATATTTCTTTCATTGATTTTGATAATTGGTCTGACATTCCTCCGCATACCGGATTACATCACCGCAATTGTTTCCAGCACATTGATGATAATCGCCGTGATATTCATCCTGTTTGTCGTATACGAACTGGATAGCTTGCGCGTCTCTGACAAGGAAGTTTCGATAGAACCGTGGCTGAAAGTGGCCAAATTCATAGAAAAAAACTAAAGTACTGAAGTAAATCACGCTTTTATTTCTAACCATAACTAATCTTCTATGTTGTGCGAGTTGCACTGCCATTCAAGATACTCAGACGGACTACCTACTGTGGAAGCCATCCTACGACAGGCTTCCAAAAAGGTCCAGGCGCTGGCAATAACAGATCATAACACTTTAGCAGGATATGAGCATGCAAAGAGATTAAATTTGAATAACAATTTGCTTCTAATACCTGGGGTAGAGATAACAGCAACAAAACTAGATGAAGGTAAGCCGACGCCAACCAACTATGCGCACGCTTTCACACATAAATCGTCTAACAGATTATGCCATGTTCTTGCCCTTGGCATACAGGAACTGAAAAAAGGAATTGCACTATCATCGGTAACTGAGATTATAGACTATATTCATTCGCAGGCTGGTATTGCTATAGCTGCGCACCCGTTCAGGCAAAGGCAAAATATAGACGTAAACAAGGCAAAGCTTTTCGATGCCTTGGAAGTGATAAACGGCAATACTTTTAAGGAAGGAAACAAAAAGGCAAAAGAACTTGCTTTGCAGTTAAAAATTCCAATGACATCAGGCAGTGATGCGCATCTGGCTATAGACGTGGGAAAATTCGCCTTCCAGATAGAGGGCTCAACGACTGATGAAATACTAAAAAACATCAAAAAAGGAAGGGCAGTCTTGCCAGCAGTTATTCCAAGCAGGCTTCATCTTTTCACAAGAAAAACAGGCGGCAAGGCTTATAGAAAAATCAGCAGTTACAAGAGGAACTACTAGCAGTACCTCCGAAAGTGGAAACATAATGGCTTTGCATTATACGCAGGATGGATTGTCTACGTTGGCTTTAACCTACTTTCGGAGGTACTCACTAGACATAGTTTATCAAAAATTCAAGCCCATAATAGCTTGCATAAGCTATAGCCGTATATAGGACAAGCTTGCCAAGAAACACCAAAAGCAGGAATTTCTTTTTGTTATATTTCAATACGCCACAAACAATCCCAACAACATCAACTGCTAAAGGCAGTGCTGTAAAGGCAAATATGGCGATAGATCCCTTGTGGCTCTTGAAAAGCCTTTCTATTGTGCTGTACCATCTGTTCTTCCTTAGCTTCTTTTCCAAAGCTTTTCCGCCGCCATATCCTATTGCATAAGACGTAAGCTCTCCCAACGCCCCTCCTGCTGCAGCTGCTACTCCTACTAGAAGCGGATTCAAAAAAGCCGAGGCGGCGACAATTATCACGAATCCGGGCAATGGCAGAAATACAGAAGCATTTACCATTATCATCGATACAAAAACGCCTAGATAGCCAAACGTCTGTATAAGATTTATGAAAAAATCAGCAGCCATGTAACAATATGGAAGCGTGTTATTTTTATAGCAATTACACGGCTAATTTTCTCAGAATTTTTTTGCCTTGATTTAATTCACCCCTGCCCCTTGCAGTGATTGTGTAATAAACCTTTCCTGAAATTCTTTCAGATTTTACATAACCATCTTTCTCGAGCAGATAGAGAACTTTGTAGGCAGTAACATTCCCGCACCAAAAACCATAATGCTTTTTTATTTCTCCTCTTATTTCATATCCTATCATCTTTCTTTTGAGGAGCATCGTAAGAACAGGAAGCCACAAATGGTCAATTATTATTTTCCTGTTTAGCCTTTCAGAAGGTTTTTCCATAACTTTTACGGGTGTAAAAACCTTAAATACTTCGAAGCCTAAGACTTTTACAGTGGTAAAAGTGAATGAAAAAATAAGGCTTGCAATAGCCGGTGTTGGAAACTGCGCTTCTTCACTCGTCCAGGGAATTTTTTATTACAAAGAAAATGCAAATCCAGAAGTTCCAGGACTGATGCATAAAGATTTTGCAGGTTACAAAATATCAGATATTCAGCCTGTTGCTGCTTTTGATGTAGACAAAAGAAAAGTCGGTAAAGATTTGTCGCAGGCTATTTTTGAAAAGCCGAACTGCACTGCTGTTTTTAGCAAAGTCGATTTTTTTGGAGTGGAAGTCAAAATGGCTCCGGTGTATGACGGGGTTGCAGATCACATGAAAAACTATCCTGAAGACAATTCGTTTGTCATAAGCGACGAAGAGCCTTGCGATATTGCAGAAGAATTGAAAGCAGCAAAAGCCGATGTGCTTGTAAATTACCTGCCTGTCGGCAGCCAGAAAGCCGTAGAAAATCTGGCAGAAGCATGCTTGTCAGCAGGCGTGGCAATGGTCAACTGCATGCCTGTTTTTATTGCTTCTGACAAATTGTGGTCTTCCCGCTTTTTGTCAGCAGGCATCCCGATTGTAGGAGACGACATAAAATCAGAGGTTGGAGCGACTATTGTGCATAGGGTGCTTACAAATCTTTTCAAGGAACGCGGAGTTATACTTGACAGGACTTACCAGCTGAATTTTGGCGGCAATAGCGTAATTGGGGATCAAGAAATTCATATTTTAATAGATGGTGTGCCTGTTGTAAAACAAATTGGCCACTTGATAGATGAATTAATAGAAAAATACGGAACAATAAGGGTTGATGGGAAAGAAATAGTAATTGGAAAAAATCTGCCGCAAAAAATAGAATGTTTTACCGTTGATTACAAACTAAGGGTTAAACCTGTGAAAGTAGATGCATTTATACGGCATAAGATAAAACAAGACATTTATGAGGTTGAAACAGAAGAAGGCAGAACATTGAAAATAACAGGTGACCACAATGTCTTTATTCTTAATGATAATGGGGATTTAGAAAACATTCCTGTAAATAAAATTGAGCCAAATAAGACACTCATAGC
>JACQNW010000117.1 GCA_016202845.1 Candidatus Aenigmatarchaeota archaeon | reverse complement strand
GGTTAACCAAGAAACAGTATGCAAATAATTTGAGAAATTTTATTATTTGCATGTAAAACATCAAATGAAAATTTAAGGTTAAAATTTGGATAGTCATCGCTTTTTACATAATCTGTAAGGTTTCCCGAAGCAGACAAAGCTCCCAGAGCATCTTGAACGCTTAATTGAAGCAAAGTCTTATCCCAAGATGTGGGTTTTGTGAGCGGTACAAAGAAGAATGTAAGTGATACCAATAGAATCAATGATGCTATAATTGCTTCAAATATTTTTATAAATCCTTTCATTACTTTATCACCTTTATAGACAGAACTCCTTCGCCACGGTTATCTTCAACAATAGGACGTAGAATACTGAACTCATTTCTCACTGTGCTGTAAACAGAGGGTTTGCAAATTATTATGCTGGTACCATTAAAGCTTACACCAATAGAAACATCTGCGCCAGCACCCAAAAATTGTGAAAGTCTGCTGTATCCTGAAGGCGAAGCGCACATTTTGCTCAATTCATCAAGTTTGGAACGCTGTATTTCATACCTGACGCCTGTCGACAAGCCGGCGCGAGCAACATCATTTGCTGTCCAATCACTCGTTCCATCAGACTGCTTTAACCCCTTGTCAAAAATAAGTTGTTCTGAAAACTGATAAGTCAGGGACCTTATATTGTCTGCAGATGCTCTTCCATGTAACAAAGGGACATTGCTTATTATTGAAAAAGCTATGAAAGCTATAGTTGTCAAGAAAACAAAAACTGCTATAAGAAACTCGATATTGGTTGCACCTTTCATAACCATAATTATGTTTATGGCAAATTAAAACCTCTATTTATAGCTTGCCAATATAATATTCAGGACACAACTTTATTGGCAGCTATGTGGACCAATAGCTAATTTGGTTAACTATAAGCTTAGTAATAGTAGTAATTCTGAGATGAGTTATGGACGACAAAAATGCAGCACCGCCTGAAATTAGACTTAAAAAACCGGGCCAGGGAGAAACACTTGCAATAGTAGAAAGCATGCTAGGCACGAACAAACTGAGGATAATGTGCCAGGATGGAAAAGCACGAATAGGCAGGATACCTGGCAAGCTTAGAAAAAGGGTTTGGATGAGGGAAGGTGATGTTGTTATAATAAAGCCATGGGACATACAAGGCGAAAAATTTGCAGATATTCGCTATAGATACAACCCTACAGAAGCTTCTTTATTGCGAAGAAAAGGTATTTTAAAAATCTCCCTATAATAATTTTTATGATAAAAAGCGTCAACATTCCAAAAGAACGTATCGCAGTACTTATTGGAGAATATGGGAGTTCTAAAAAGACAATTGAAAAAGAAACACACACAAAAATATTAATTGAGGATGAAGTCATTATAGAAGGCGAGTCGTTGGATGTTCTAACTGCTGAAAATATAGTTAAGGCAATTGGCAGAGGATTTTCCCCTGAAAATGCATTGAAATTGGCGGATGAGGAAATATTGCTTGACATAATTCATCTGCCAAAAACCGACCTTGAAAGATTAAGATCAAGAATTATAGGTGCCAAAGGCAAAGCAAGAAGAACTTTGGAAATGCTTACAGATACAAACATATCAGTTTATGGGAAAACTGTTTCAATTATTGGAAAATATGAAAATGTTTTTCCAGCAAGAGAAGCTGTAGAAAAGCTTATTAAAGGGTTCTCCCATAAAAGTGTATACGCTTTTTTAGAGGGAAAACATCAAAATCGGAAGAACTAAAAGACTAAAAGTGATACTATGACAAATCTCATAAAAGTTATGGAAGGCCGTAAAAATCTATCAGAACTTCTTGACGATGTTTTCCTAACCTTAAAAGACTCAGGCGGGGAAGTCTTGATAAGCGGTGTGGATGAAAGAAAATTTCTAGAGGCTGATAAAAAATCTATTATAGGTCACATAGCTCGTTTAATGAAGCATGGTATAAAGGAAAAACTGCTTGTAAAGGAAGGAGATTTGTTCTTTCTTGCTGGGGAACAATCTGTATACAAATGGATGCCTGAAAATGCATTCAGCCCGACACCAGTGTATATATACGGAAACAAAGTCGCAATCATATTGTGGACATCAAGAGAAATTATAATTATTGAAAATCCAACTCTTGCAGATAATTACAGGAAGCAATTTATCTTTTTGTGGGAGAATGCAAAAGTACCGCCAATAAAATCACCCCAAGAAGATGAAAGAAAAAGGTTAGAAAATGCAATTATGAAGCGGTTTGGAGGAAGAATATCTCCAATAACAGACAAAGACAAAAAACTTTTCCATGATATGCTCGAAAAAGAAAAAACTTTTACGTATGGCAACAGTTTTTATTATATTTGTCAGGCTGCCAATGGAACAGGAGATCAGAAACTTGGATTGAAATTCTTTGATGGCGAATTACTAGCAGGAATAGGTATTTTTGATCGTTCCTCTCTGGGCGGGGGGTGGCATTTCCATGTTATCCGCCCTATAGGAAAATTCACTGCCGATAAAATATTGAGCCTTGCAAAGGCTATGCTTGAACTTAGCGGAAACCCCGTTTTTGTTAAAAAATTAACAGATGAACAGAAAAGCAAATTAATTGGTGCAGGTTTTACATCAATTGAGAACTATCCATGGCATGCACAGTCGGTGGAAGAAGATGATACGTTTCCTGAACAGATAATAAATATTGAAAATATTTTGGTGGATTCAAATAATACAAAGACCAACATAGGCGACAAATACAACAGATTTTATTCAAAATTTGGTAAGGAACTGCAAGTAGCAGATTTATCAGAAATTAACTATAAAGACGCATTAGAAATAGTAAAAAATTTCTTTGAATATCTGGAAATAAAAAATGTCCATATTTCTCAGCCTTCTGACTACGACAATATAATTTTCCACCCGCCACTCGGCAAAAATGGGAAGACATTTTTTTCACAAATAATTTACATAGCCGGTAAACCAGCAGCTTTTTTTGCTGCAGAACCGTTGTCACCAGATACTGTTGGTTTGTATGCAAATATAACGCTTCATCAAGAATACAGCTATTTGTCAGAGTATTTGATAGTTTATATTTGTAAGATGCTAAAAGCGAAAGGCTACAAACATGTAAATTTAGGCGGTTCAGAAACAGGTGGCCTGTTTCAATTCAAAGACAAGCTTCATCCAGACAAATATAATAAGATGAGTTGGGTCGTCTATAAATTCAATTGATTAAATAAAAAGAGTTAAGATAATCATGGTAAAAAAAACGGCTGAAGAATTTTCAAAAGACCAGAAAGAAATAAGCGTTAGTGAATTTTTTGAAAAGAACAAACACCTTTTGGGATTTGATAACCCGACAAAATCACTGTTAATGGCGGTTAAGGAAGCGGTTGACAACAGCCTTGATGCATGTGAAGAAGCAGGAATTTTGCCAGATTTGACCGTTAAGATAAAAAATACTAAAGAAGACCTGTTCGAAGTGTCTGTTCAGGATAATGGCCCTGGAATTGTCAAGGAGCAGATGCCTCGTGTTTTTGGAAAATTATTATACGGAAGCAAGTTTCACAGATTGAAAATGAGTAGAGGTCAGCAAGGCATTGGCATAAGTTCTGTTACGCTTTTCTCGCAGCTTACAACAGGCGAGCCGACAAAAGTATGGTCAAAAATAGAAAGCCAGAAAAAAACATTTTACCTTGAGCTTCATTTGAACACTATGAAAAACGAGCCTGAGATTATTAAGCAGGAAGAAGTTGAAGCGCCGGGATTGGGCGCCAGCGGTATCAAAGTAGTAATGGCTTTGCATGGAAGATACAGGAAAACCGTTGAAGATTATTTGAAACAAACGTCTGTATCAAATCCGTATGCTAAAATAACATTTACAGCGCCTGACGGAACAAAAACAATATTTCCGCGCTCTCTTAATGAGCTTCCAAAACCTCCAAAAGAGATGAAACCTCACCCGTATGGAGTGGAATTTGGAATATTGAAAAGAATGCTATCAAACACGTCATCACGCAGCATAGTTTCTTTTTTCACAAACGAATTTTCATCTGTCGGCGCCCAGACTGCAAAAGAAATATGCAAAGTTGCAAAAATTACAGAAGAAAAGAAGCCTTCAGAGCTTGTAGGTGCAGATTTAGAAAGAATTCTCAAAGCCCTTCAAACAGTAAAAGTGCAACGTCCGCCTCTGGATTGTCTGTCGCCTATCGGTGCAGGAGAATTGGAAAAAAGTTTGAAAAAAGAATATCCTAATGCAGAATTTATTACAACCATAACAAGAGAGCCTTCTGTTTATCGAGGCTTTCCTTTTCTTATAGAAGTTGGAATCATATATGGCTTTCAGGAAGAACAGTCAGAAAATACAAAATCTAACAAAAAGCAAAGGGCTGAAGAGGAAGAAGACACGGAAAAAAGCGAAACAATAGAATTGATGAGATTTGCAAACCGTGTTCCGCTTATGTACCAGCAGAGCGCATGCGGCCTTACAGAATCTGTCAAGCAGGTTGATTGGAGGCGCTACAACCTTGATCAAAGGTCAGGAAACTTGCCGTCTGGGCCTATGAAACTGATAGTTCACATATGTTCAGTGTGGGTGCCTTTTGTTTCAGAAAGCAAGGAAGCCGTTGCATCTTATCCGGAAATAATAAAAGAAACAAAACTTGCAATACAGGATGCGGCAAGAAAACTTTCATCATATCTGGCAGGAAAAAGAAGGGCGGGGGAACAAAAAAGAAGGATGCAAATTTTTGACAGATATGCTCCGGAAGTCGCGCATGCTTTGTCCATTTTAGCAAAGACTGACGTGAAACCCGTAGAGAAAAAGCTAAAAGAGCTTGTAGCAAGCAGGATTCATATCAAAGAAGAATTTGAAGAAGAAAACGGGCAACCAGATACGAATGAAGTAAAAGAAGTTAAGCCTAGTGTTCAACCAAAACAAGAAACAAAGCAAACAGACTTAAAAAAGCAGAATAAGTGATATTCATGGCACAAAAAGACATTACAAATAAGAAACTGGAAGACCTTGGAAATAAGATCATAAAGCAGATAGAGAAGAAAGAGAACCCAGACATAGAAATACCAATACGGGCGCTTTCAAATGTAATTTTTGACAAAAAAGCCGGGCAGCTTACGCTTGGTGACAAAACAGCGAAAAGATACTACTTCAATGTCGCCCATGCTAAAAAATTCATGCTGACTTTGCTTGTAGCCTCCTTTTCAAAATCCTTACTTGATGAAAATATTCACGCAAGCATCAGAGACATGTATTACAACTTAAAGCGGACACTGGGCGATAGCAATGAAAATACAGTGGATGAACAGGGGGAGACTGACCCATTGATAGTTGACTTGGAAGTTGCCTTGGATGTTCTTAGAGAACAATTACACCTTACAACAGACCGCAAGGGAATAGTTGCAGGAAATGTTGTAATAAGAGACAGAGGTGACAGCATAGACTGGTCCAAGCTTGGAAGCGGTGGATGGTCTATACCATCCACTGTGGATGAAATTGATTTCAAAAGCGTAGATGCCACAAAAGTTGTTGTTGTAGAGAAGAACGCAGGTTTTGAAAGGTTGCACGAAGACAAGTTCTGGCAAAAAGAGAAATGCATACTTATAGGTACTGGGGGCCAGCCATCTCGCGGTACAAGATTGTTAATACAACGTTTAAATCAAGAACATAAACTGCCAGTTTATGTTTTTACGGACGCTGATAGCTACGGTTTTTACATCTATTCAGTGATAAAATCAGGCTCAATATCACTAGCTCACATATCGGACAGGATAGCAACGCCATCTGCAAAATTTCTTGGCCTTACAGTTTCAGACATTTACAAATATGACCTAAAAAAATGCATCATCAAAGCAAAGGAAGTGGACATAAAACGAGCAAAAGAACTGTTGCAGTACGAATGGTTCAAACAGCCTAAATGGCAGAAGGAAATAAATTTGATGATAGAAAAAGGAATTAAAGCAGAAATAGAAGCTTTGTCCCACAGAGGCCTGAAGTTCATGTCTCAGGAATATCTTCCAGACAAGCTAAAGTCCAAAGACTTCTTAGACTAGTTGTTGCTTCTTTTAAATATTCTGTTACATTTATTTGGAATGACAGATCAAAACTAAAGTTCTGTTAAGCCCGGGTAGCTTAGCCTGGTAGAGACCAATGTACAAACCGACATTTGGCTAAATCGTCTGGCTGTTAGGAACTGAAGTGCAAAACACTTATACACAGTCACCAGAAGGTCGTCGGTTCAAATCCGACCCTGGGCGCTTATGAATGATATGAAAAATATGCCTAAGGTAGGTGTTGGTGTTCTTATTTTTAAAAATGGCAAACTGTTGATGGCTAGAAGAACGTCTGAACTTGGAAATGGAAATTGGGGAACAGGTGGTGGCCACCTAGAATTTGGAGAAACGCCTGAAAAAGCGATAAAAAGGGAAATACAAGAGGAGTATGGAATAGAATTAAAAAGCCTGAAATTCCTTTGCGTATGCAACATAATAAAATACGGAAAACACTACATTAATATTGGATTTACTGCTGCCACAGAAGAAGAGCCTAAAATAATGGAACCTGAAAAATTTGATTGTATCGATTGGTTTGATATAGAAAGTCTGCCAGAGCCTCTTTTTGAGGCTGTAAAGCTTTATTTGATTTCATATAAAACAGGAAAGATTTATCATTCAGAAGATTTTAGTGAATAAATATGATTAATATACAGACAATCTTAGACGCATGGAAACCTTATCTGGATGCAGTGCAAGACTGGAGTAAATTGGTGGAAGATGTAACCCCAAAACAAACAGGCTGCGGACCTGTTTATGAATTGCCAAATCCAATTAACAGACCTAATGAAAGTTTTGCAATAGCTGATATGAGAAACCTAAGAGTTTCAGAACCACACTATCATACCAATAAAGAGATAGAAGTATATTATGTGCTCCAAGGTTCGGGCTTAGTCGTAGTAGGATATGAAGAATATAAAGTACAAAGACATTCAGTAATAATTATATTGCCAGACACCGCGCATTTCACAATTCCTACCAAACATTTGGTGCTGGCTGTAATTAACGCGCCGCCATTCAAGCCAGAAAATTATGTTGTGATTACAGAAGGCCTTCCTGATGTAAGTTTTGATTATGAACAATTTGTAAGATTAACCAGGTGAAAAAATGGAAAAATTACTAAATCACATGTTGACAAATTTCAACATGGTTAACAACAAAAATTGTAATTTCATTGGATGCGGCAATTTGCCTGATAAACGCGTGCTCGTTTATGAATTTCAGCTAAGCCTTGTCAAAAAGGAGATAGCCATGCTGAACCTGTGCAAACAGCACTATACAGAATTGCCTAAAATAGTCAAAGATCTCAAGTTATTAGAACCTGAGAAGATTATAATGACTAAAACTCTTGAGGTTTTGGAAATGGGACGGTAGCTCAGCCTGGGAGAGCACATATGAAT
>JACQNW010000115.1 GCA_016202845.1 Candidatus Aenigmatarchaeota archaeon | reverse complement strand
TATATTATTTACTATACTATATGCCTTTAGCGCATGTGTTGACAACAGAGTTTTTGAATCTTCTGATACAACTACATCAAGATTATTGAATGCAGCACACGCTACTATAGAAAAATCATTTTCAATTGCTTTTTTTGCTTTATTTCCTCCAAGAGTATGGTAAACACTATAATAGTCTCCAGAAAGTTTATTGATTTTTGAATTGATTTCCAAATTTTTGCTTTTTGTTATCTCATCAAAAAGAGAAAGCAAGGCTATTCTCAAATTTTTAATTTGCACCTGCGCAGGCAGTCTTATTTGCGTTGGTGTAGCCCTTAACTCATTCCTTATCAATGTTACACCATAAATTGCGCCTGCTCTTTTAATCTTGTCTCTTATTTTTTCTATATCTTTGTCTATAACCAATTCCCCATAAATGTTCGTGTCCAGTATAAGTCTTCTCATCTTGCGCCACCTGTCAATTGGGTTGTTGAAACAAATTTGGTTGAGCTTGTGGATATCTGGCTGCTGCTTTGCACAGGCGGAACTCCCTTTACTTTTATCACAGCATTGAACGTGCCGTCTGCTGCAGGAGCGTTAAACGAAACATCATAGTTGCCCAAAGAGTCTGTTCTTGTTGAATCTAATGGCGTTATGCCGCCTGATGGAGCAATCAAGGAAACATCAACGCGCGCATTTGGGTATGCGCCGCATGCTGTATTTTTTGCACAGCCAAATTCATCGCCATAAGAGGTTTGATTATAGCTCAGCGTGATTTTTGGGCCCTGCACTGCTGCTTCCCTCTTGACCTGCGCGCCTGTTTTAGTTTTTGCCGGCACAAAATTTTCACAAGTGTCCCTGCTCGGGTCTGCTGTTGCGTATTCTTTGCCGCACACTGTAAAGCAGCGCTCTTTTGAAGTATTTGGCTTTGAAAAGAATCCTGCCAGAATGCCGATAGCGGCGCGCATCATTGTCTCTTTGGAAACGACACGGCCGCCAAAAATACTGGCCAAGCCTGCAATGCTGGTTCCACCCGTGTATTTAGAATACTGCAACTGACCTGTCACCTGCTGCAGTTGCTGCAACTGCTGGGCATTCAGCTGCTGTTTCTGTAACTCCAGCCTTTGCTGCTCAAGAACCTGCTGGTTAGTTGCCTTGGTTGTGCCAGGATCAACTTCTGTCATGAAGAACGGCAGGATGACCCCTGCGGCTACTGTAACTATGAAACCCCAATCCCATATTTTCTTATTATCGCCTACACTGTCTATTGTTGAATTGTATTCGCCCTCGCATTTCTGATGGCTCAATTGAAGATAGAACAACTTGTCAGAAACCTTGCACCCAAGAATTTGGTGATCCCTGCATTCTAACTGCAGGCCATTGCATGTCGATGAGAATTTTTCAACGTTTCCTGAAATTGTTATAGGATCGCCTGCTTCGAACAATGGAGCTGCGCCCTCAGAGGAAAGAGCATTTGTCTTGTCAAGGTCTCCATTAATTTTTGCAGCGCTCACGTCTTCGCAAATGTGCGTTCCTCTTTTCTTTAAAATAGCAGCAGGAACTTCAACACCGTCTGTTGGCTCCCAGTCGTTTGGAGGCTGGACAAATTTTGGCGTGCTGCGCGAGGCAAGATAACGTGCGCCAAATGCAATCAGTTCATTCCATATGATGTTTTCAACTATGTCGTCTGTCAAAGAGCACGCATCTGGATTTGCCAAAGCCTTTGTGCCTGGCGGGCAAACTCCCGGCCCTCTCAAGCACAATGAATTAAGATCTGAAAATCCCTGCTTGTCAGGCAGGCAGTAAATTCCGCCCTGCTTTGTGCATGCGTCGCAAACAGAACGTGCTTTTGCATCTGCGGGCAATTTGCTGAGCGCATTTCTTATTCGAACTTCAGGGCATAAATCAATATTAGTTACTGGCACTGCTGCGCACTGCGCTATGGTAGGCGCGCAAACACCCTGCGATCCTGCCGCCCCTGACGGGCACCACACATATTTGTCGGTGAGGCAGTCGCTGCACTTCAGGTAATCAGACATGTCGGGCTCTATTTGAATTTGAACAGGCGCAGGATTTGGATTTGCGCTCCTGAGTACGAGCTGAATTGGCTGTTGATATCTTTTCAAGCCTCCTGCTATTTGTGGAGCAACAATTGCATTGCCTGCCAGATTCTTGGCAGTGACATCACCTGTTGGTGAGCTTTCAGGCAGACAAATGCTGTCTGTAGTTCTACAGTATGTTTCGCACCATTCAAAATAATACAAAAAACAGTCGTTTTCTGAGTCAATATTTTCTGTGCCTTTTAATCTGCACTGTCTTGTAGCAGCGCCACCACACAAGCCTTGGCGAAAAACGCCGCCAGCTGACACTTCTGCGCACGTTCCTTCAAGAATTTTGCATGGCTCATCTGGATCAATCGTTGTATCCGGAACTACAGGCTGGCTTGTTGCAGCGGCTGGTGGTGTTGCCGGAGCTGTTGTTAATTCATATGTTGCAGGCGCTGTTGTCAAAGTTCTGGTGGAAGCGGTTGAGGACAGCCTTGGCGGGACATCAATGTTTAATGTCGCAGATGGACCTGAAGATGTGCAGTAAAAAATGCCTGGTGATTTTTCAGCACAATTCTGATTTCCAACACTGAGTCTTGCACCTGAAATTGTCTCACCAGTATATTTGCTGACAACCTGAAATCGAGCGTGATAAAGGTCGCATGAAGAAGTATCTGAATAGCTTTGATATGAAACCTGCTGCTGCAGGCCGAACGTATTGCCAATGATTGGAGCGACAGAAATCAAATTTGTAGTCAAAGGCTCGCCAGGGTTTAATTTGCTCTGCACTCCTCCTTCGTAAACACAAACAGCTGAATTCAAACCAGGCCTGCAATTGAAAGTTATTTGCTGCTCATTATTTTGCTGAATAGCAATTGGCAAGTTCAGATTTGGACCAGGCGTATAACCTGCAACAGAAATTTCCAATTTTATGCTTCTGCCCACACATACTTGATTCCCATTTTTTGCCTTGTCATCGTCTGTCAAAATAGTAACAGAATTAACATTGAACGATTGTGGCATGCCTGTTTGGACGCCTGCCAAAGGATAGCCTGCAACAACAGGCGGTGGTGGCTGGCCTTCACAATTTGAACCTGAAGCTATTATGTTTTGCAAAGCTTTTGTAGGATCGCCTTTATTTAACTCTACATGAACATGCGGGCCTGTTGAATCTTCGCTGGGTCTTGGAGAAAATCCAGTAGAAGAACCTGAATAAATTACACCGATATTCTGGCATTGAACAACATTATCACCATTTCTTGCAAATCCTGAAATTGGATTATTAACATTTACAAGATGGCCAAATGTCCATACTGACCCTGCTGGTGTTGTTAATGTAACACATTCGCCTGCTTCAGGACAAGGCATTGTTGCAATTCGCCCTGCCTCAGGCGCTCTAATAACCAATGTACCTCTTGATAGATCTTTGGGCGCAAGGTCAACTGCGTTGTGGAGTCTTCCATGTCTCTGGCAGCTTGACGAGCTTGTTTCCCGACCTTCATAAAGAACCAAATTTATTTCTGCCGGGGTCAATTCCTGATCAGGAGAACAAATGCCTCCCTGCCCCTCTTGAGAGCCTTGTGTTGTAGTGGTTGTTGTAGCAGCTTGCTGCAATTCAGCTATTCTTACCCAACCTGCTATACGCCCTCTTAGAGGCTGAGACCAGCTTTCGCTATAACACCATGTGTATGTGGTAGTAGCAATAAGAAAATCTTTTTTGCTGCTAATTGTTGCAGTGCTCTGTATTGTTTTTGCTCCAGTACTAACCAGTGCTCCTGATTCTTCTTTGTAAATTATTACACCAGCAGGCACGTTTACTGTTTCACCATCGTTGCACGTGACAGGCGCTGCTGCGCCTGAAGACGCTGTACCGGAAGCCAATGCGACAAGGTCAATTTCTATGCTGCCAGTCACTTTCCGCGTTTCAACAGCCGCGTAAACATACGACGGCACGAATGAAAGGCTAACTATGAGAAATGACAGGAACAAGGATACGTACTTCTGATTCATGGTTCTCTAGAACTATTTGGTTGAGGGTGGTATATAAAATATTTTTTGAGTTTTTAGAAGCATATTCAGCACTTCCGAAAGATTTGTTGTTCTGTATAAGTGAACCAAAATATATCAAGTGTTTAAAAATTATTTACTTTGCCTTTTTTCTGGGTCTCTTCTACAAGCTTGTGCAAATCTATTTCTATCGAGCCGCTTACTGTGATTGTCCCGTTGGGATTCACCCTTTTTGTCTGGCGAGGCTCGATGACATCTGGATAGCGCGCAAGATCGCTTATAAGCGCGGATTCCATGCCAGGCATTGCGGCGACCAATGAGCCAAGCAGCGGATATTTTTCCAGGCTCAAATCCGCCCCACTATTGACTGCCAGGGCTTCATCAACCAGCCTTTTCTCTATTTCAGGCTTTCTTTCAACCATGTCACTGCTATGCGACACTTCCGAAGGCTTCCTGCCGTTCCAGCCCTGGACTGCCCAGTATCCGTCGTCTTTTTTTATAAAATTGAAAATCTCCGTGGCACCGTCGCCGTCAAAATCAACGAGGGCGCCTGCAAATGTATAGGTCGCAGAGGGTTTTCCGCGTAAAACCAATGAAACTACAGGACTTCCGCCAAAATATGCTTTGGCGGCTTCTGCCGCCTCAGAATCTTGGTTTCCTGTAAACTCATAACCGAAAGCAACAGCTTCGCCACCTGCAAACCAGACTTTGCGAAGCCCTTCGCATGCATAGTTTTTTGCGATGTGCCAAAAAGGAAGCGTAATATTTGTGCCACGATGATGCCTTCTGAACCCATTGGCAGTTTCAGCGTTTACTTCGTACTCTTCTGTCCTGCCATTTTTGGTTATAACCAGAGACCTGTCGTTTCCATTCCTGTAAACAGCCACATGCTCTCCGTCCAGGTCTGCCTCGCACTCTGCAAGCTTCGGCTCGGCATAAGCCATGTTAAATGTAAGATCAGGCGCATCCTGCGCTTTCTGCGCGCCACAGGCAGCCAAAACCAGAGCCGCAACAGGCAGAAGTTTCTTTGTCATTATCAACTAGTGGCACTTAATCTTTATAAAGCTTTATGACTGGCCTTTTTCAACTATTTCAGCCTCGTAATTCAGGCGGACCGTGCCCGACGGCAATTTAATCATGTCAATGCCGAACTCGCATAAAAACCTCAGGACTTCAGTCTTGCAGCCCAACGTTTTAAAATTTATGCGCTCATTGTTGTGCTGTACAAACATATCAGCGCCTATCACGTTATACCTGTTGCCTTCGTCCAAAAACGAGAATGTCAGAATCAAGTAACGCCCTGGATATGCATCCTGAACTTCATTTTTTATAAGAACGCCAAGAATCTGCGGTGCTACTTCAAACGGGTGTATGCAGTCTTCCGGAGTTTCCGCGCAATAGCCGTTGTTGTAGTTTTCACACCACGTCTTCAATAATGTTTTTTGACAGTTATCAGCCTCGTTGCCATTACTGCCAATCATTTTATTAGGGATAGAACATAGCATGTTCTCTTTGCAATCTTCTTTCGAGAATACAGCATTAGGCGCGATAGAATTTAGGTTTGGTAATACGCAGCGTCCTTTCTTGGCTTTGCACAATGCCTCCGGAGTGCTGGGCTTTGTTATCTGGCCTGTTATTTTTGTTTTGTCTTTCAGGGTTGCTTCTACTGTATAGACTGTGTCTTGAGTTTCAGGCAGAGTTTCAGAAAAACATAAAAAAAATCCTGTGCAAGTCTTTACAACATCGCTCCCTTTTTTAATAACTATGTTTTGAATCTGGTCGATAGGTGTGTCTTCATTCATTGAAATTTCCAGAACATTATCTTCAAATTCTGCATATAATTCCGGCTCTGCGCAATTTGCTGAAAAATCTGAATCTGTTTTGCACCTTTCCATGCATTCTTCGTGTGTATTGATTAGATCAGGGCTATCAACACTTTTATCCCACACTCCATTCTTGCAAAGAGCAACAAAATAGTCATCACGACCTATAACAGGAACAGAATCAGACACTTCAGCACGGTCAATTGTACATTTGTAAAGTCTTGAATAAGATGATGAACATGCACGCTTAGTAACTAGACCTACTTCTGGTATTGTGGCGGGATCCGGGTAAAATGTCAGGACATCTGTGCTCTGGGCAAAAGATTGCAATGCCCCTGCTGCAATACTGCCTGCGACTGCTTTCTGCAGCAAATCATAGCGCGAACCTTCTAGAGACGATATTACAAACTCGTTTTCTTTCCCTGAATCAATATACACATATCCGTGAGCTTTTGGTCCTTCATTTGTTTGAAACTTTCCATAACACTTAACAACATTTGAAGTATAGCTTATTGTCCCTGATAAGTATAGAGAAATGGATGATACATCATGAAATACTTTACCTTGCAGTCCTACAGGCGGGTCAACTATTTGTATTGCAGAATTTATTTCTGTTGTATAATAAGGAGCATTAAAGCCGCCGTCTATCTTTAGAGTTTTTGTAAAATATTTCCCATTAAGATTTTCACAAAATGCTACATCTGTTTCTACGGCTATATCATTTGATGCAAACTGTTTATCTAAATCAATAAGAGCCCAACCAGTTATTAAATCGTTGTCACTAGTTGTCCATTTACCGTAACATCTTCTCATCTGTTTGTTAAAAAAACCATAAATTTTTGTATTAACAATATCACCCTGCCTATAAACTGGCATAATGTTTATTACAGTGCCTAACTGTGTTTTAGGTGATGACAAAAATATTGTTCCATCGACTGTATCCGGTTCAATTTCAGCTTCATATAAAACATGCTTGCCATCTAATTTAGAACATTCTGTTTCGCCTTTAGTAGGCGTGGGATCATCCAATGATGCAGGTGTCAGACACCTTGATCCTAAATTACGGCATTCAACTTTGCATTGCTCAGTTGAAGAGTAGGCATTAGTCTTTTGCCAGGATGGATCTCCAAAAACATACCATGATCCGCTACAATAAAATAAATCCGAGTTAAAACATACAATAGTGTTCCATTCGCACGGCTGATTTACATTTATTTCCTGACTAAAAACGCCTGTAGAGAAAATCAATAAAGTCAGAACTAATATTGCAATCCATTTCATGTTTTCTATTTGTGGCCGGGTCATATTAATAAATTTTTAAGGGGTTTTTCGCTGCAAGATGCTTTTTATTCTGTTGCAACAAGCTATTTTTATGGCAAACAAAATTGCCGGCAAGATTGCCAAAGAGTTGCAAAAGATAAAGGGCGTAAAGGCCGCTTACTTGTTCGGCTCTGCCGCCAAAGGCACCATGACCAGGCTGAGCGATATAGATGTCGGAATATATATGGATGAAAAACTGCCTGCAAACACACATAAAATTCACCTTAATGCTATAACTGCAGTTGACCGTGCCAGTGGCGCATACAGGAAGAAAATGTTTGTTGATGTTGTTATAATGAACAATGCATCGCCCATGCTTAATTTTGAGATAATAAAATACGGGATATTCTTGTTTGGCGACATAAAGACAAAGGTGGAGCTTGAAGCAAGAATAATGTCTATATTTCTGGACAGGAAATTTTATTATGACAGGCATGCAGAATATGCTATAAAAAGGGTAGCGGAGCGTGGGTTAAATGTTGGATAAAGAAAGCATTAAAAGGAAAATATCTGCGAAAACTGAAACTATTGAGAAATGCTACGCACGCATGTACAAGGAGCGCAACATAACACTTAAAGAACTGGAGCATAAACATGATTTGCAAAGCATACTTGAAAGAAATTTTCAGATTGCAATAGAAGCATGCATGGATATTGGCGAGATTTTGATTTCATATTTTGGATATGAAAAACCGATTGAAAATAAGGATATATTTTTGATACTGGGCAAACATGATATACTGCCGGAAAAATTTGCCAAAAAGTTTGCGCCTGCCGGCGGTTTCAGGAACGTACTTGTGCATCACTATGACGAAGTTGACATAGAAAAACTTTACGAACACCTCAAAGAAATAGACGATTTTGACAAATTTGCGCGCTATATTGCAAAAGCAGTCAGCAAAATTAAATGACTTCTTGCTACACTTAATCTTTACGCATTATGTCGGTTTCTGAGGTCAGATAATTTTTTAACCAATTCGTTGTAAAGTTCTTCCCTTTTTTGCTTATTTAGCTGAAAGAGTTTTTCCTTAATGGCCATTTCTGATATAGTGAAAATGTAATTTGTTTTTATAATGCTATCCCTTACAGCACCGTCTTTTCTTGTCAATTGTATGCCTTTCATTGACATGTTGCTTGTAATACCCGCTACAACGACATTATCAAATTCTTCGAAAAGAACTACGGCAGGCCTTTTTTTTACTTCGAATGTGTCTGTGAATTGAATTTGAGCAAGAACAACATCACCAGATTCAAACATTTTCCCAGGCCTCATCTTCTTTGTTATCCCAGATCTCTTTCATTTTTTGCTTCTGTATAAAATACAAATATTTATCATACTGGTTTCTTTCATTGACAGACTTGAAAGTTTTTATCATTTTTTCTATTAGAGCACTGTAAGTTTGCTCTGGATACGCTTTAATTTCTTTAAGCTCTTTTACAACCTTTTTATCTAGTTGAATAGTAGTTGAGCGAACAGACGCATTAGCGTCAATCTTCCTTGACATTATATGCCACCTATAGCACTCTATAGACTATTATATATTTAAAGACTTATTTCGGCACTTTCACGAAAACAAAGAAGTCGCCGTCCTGCGGCGGGGCATTGAATGTATAACTAAAGCTGCCGAGAGCATCTGTTGACGTGTCCGCCCTCTGGATGCGGGAGCCTTCGCCTGATTTAACATCAATAGAAACTTTCTTAGAGCGAGCAGGGCCGCATGACGCCTGGCTGCACGAGTATTCTACAGCTTTATAGCCGAGAACAGGGCCGCCTTTATCGCAGAATGGATTTGAAGGGTCATGCGACTTGTAATCCTTGCCGCAGACATTGAAGCATGGCTTGTTGTCTATGGAATTTGCAACACTGTTTGCAGCAATGCCAGAGCCTATAGACGAAGCAGTTCCTACAAGAGTTGCTATCGCCGCAGCTTTAGCAGCGGTTAATCCCCCTATTGTAGTCCCTAACACGCCAAGTGCTGCGCTTGCTGTGAAAACAGCAGCAACCAGCGATACCACAAGCAAAACAATTCCAAGAACGCTTCTTTCTTTTCTAGCCCCTTCTGCATGGAGCTGTGTAAATCCTTTTGGGCAGTCTTGATACTTCAGTTCATAGCCCATGAAAATCCTGTCAACCTTGCAAACCTGCACTCTTTGCTCACTGCAATTCAGCTCCAGGCCGCTGCATGTTGCTGATAGAGCTTCAACTTCTCCATTAACAGTCACCCTGGACCCACTAGTGTAAAGAGGTTTGCCTGATTCAAGAGAAACTGCATTTGTTGTGTCAAGCTTTGCGCTTAATGTATAATTTCCAGGGCGTTCGCAAAGATAAGGGTTTTTTCTTACTGGCACCTTGCCTATCGCTCTCGGATCACTCCAATCGCCTGCCTTTGTTGTTGCAGGAAGCGTAAAAGTATAAGCTGCTACCAAAGCTATAGCAGCTGCTCCAACTGCGAGAACTGCTAATTTAGCATCTACATTATTCTGTGCAGTAGTTGTGGTGGCTGTGCCTCCGATACAATCAGTATTTGCTGAACATGATTTGCCAGGAATTGCGCCACCACAGATTCTGTTTAGACATTGGGTAAAGTCAGGCGTTGAAGATTTAGTAGCGGGCGATGATGGCGGAGGCGCAGTCGGTATAGTAGTCACACAATTACTATCATCAACACATAATTTGCCTGTATCTATGCAAGTACCAATAACAACAGGCAAGCCAGTCGTGGGGTCAGTGGATTTTACACATGTTTGCGCATGAACAGCGTTTCCGCCCAGAAAATATGATGGAGGGAAGACGACTATGGCCATTAAAAATGAGATGGCAATTGCTAAAAACTGCAGAGACCTAAGTCTGCATTTGCCTTTTTCCATAAATTTATGTGGTTTGGGCTATATATTAAGAATTTAGAACAGCATATCAGAAAAGGGCCTTTATTCTTTCTTTTTCGCCCACTGCTTTGCAGAACGAATCTGGGAATTAATAAGCATATTCTGCTGTTTTGACCATGTTGCATTAGAATTTTTCCTTACCCATTCGGCATACATTTCTATAAACTTCAGGCGGTCTTCGGCATTTTTTTTCTGGCGATCTTTAAGTTTTTCTATGTCTATGTTTATATCTTCGGCACGCATCTAATCACCTAATTTGCTTATTATTTCTTTTTTAACTCGAAGCTTTAAAAACAAAACATTTAGCTCATTCTTGTTTATAATTTCTTTCAGCACTTTGTAAAGATGCTTTGCATCTTCTATATCTTTTTCAGAACCCATAAAAAGCTTATAAGCTATGTTCATTTCAAATGGCGACATTTTGATAACACTGCCGCTGCATTTAACTTCTATTAAATTTTTCATGCTGTAAAAGTCTGTTTCGTCATCAGCAAATTTTATCTCCATATTAGGCTCGAAAAATCCTTTTCCTGCAAATCTAATTGCCATGTTTTCTGCAAGATAATTATAGGCGTCATCTGGGTCTGAAGTAATAATGCAATCGAAGTCCTTTTTAGAGGCTTCCCATAATTCCAGAAATTTTTCTTTTGGAATTTTCTCTATAAACATATCAACGTCTTCTGTCGCCCGGCTGCGGCCGAAGAAGATAGCTGGATAACCTGAAATTATGACATATTTTATATTGCATTTGTCAAGCAGTTTAACGAATTCAATGACAAAATTGTCAAGGTCTGAAAGCTCTTTGTCAATTTTTAGCGTATTTCCATCAAACTCGTACTCCATGCTTTTAATAGTAGAAGAGTTTTTTTATAGATGATTAACAAAATAATGAAATGAAATATGCAATTATCCTGCTGTTTATTTCTCTTATCGCTGTTTCAGGATGCACTGGTTTTGCTGCAAAAAAAGAAGTTTCATCAAAAAATTCAAATGAATTTAATGCAACTGGGAATATAACAATCCATGCAATCAGCGTCAGCAGCAATGCGTTATTTATTGACACTTCAGGAACAGACGTACTGTATGATGCAGGAGACAGGAAAGACAGCATAACAGTCATCAATTATATTTCAAAATACAACCTGATCAATCTGACGCTTATCCCAAGCCACCACCATGTTGATCATATGGGCGGGATGATCGATATTCTGGATAAGATGAATGTTATTAATGTTTTGGACAGCGGCTCTCAATACAATACAAAGGCTTTTTCTGACTTTATTTCAAGAGCAAAAAAAGAAAACTTTGTTGTCGTTAAAAGAGGTGATAAAATAACGTTGGACAATGGAGTTTCGATAGAAATATTATCGCCAGGTGTGACAGACGCCAAAGGCGTCAATTCTTCTTTTTATTTTTCTGACGAGAACGACAACAGCATTGTGATGAAGCTGACATATGGCGAATTTTCAATGCTTTTCACAGGCGACTGTGAAAAGGCATGCGAAGAAGATATGCTAGAAAATAGCATGAATTTGGATGCAGATATTCTTTCTGTAGGGCATCATGGTTCGCGCAGCTCTACGTCTGATGATTTTCTTGATGCTGTCTCCCCTGAAGCAGCTACTATTGGTGTTTCTGCTAATAATCAATACGGCCATCCGCATGCCGAGACGATAGAGAAGCTTGAGAAAAGAAAAATTGATATTTACAGGACAGACCTGAACGGGAATATCGTCATTACAACAGATGGGAAGGGCTTTGATATTGTTACTTGACACGAACCCTTATTGATGCAGCGCTGTTATATAATCTAACATAGTCCTCAAAATTATACAGATATCCTGCTCTTTCAGCCGTTTCCCTCATTTCAGAGGCGTTTGCGAATAAAATTTCATTTGTAGGCTCTGCCTTGTCTATTATGTGGGCATTTGCATTTGGAAATTCGCTTCTTGGGACAACCTCCCTTGCTAAATCATAGTATTGTCCGGGGTTTCCGTATATGAAGTCCAATGCAGAATGTATTGGACCTTTTTCTGAAACTAAAGTCAATAAAGGCAAACCACCTCTCCTGCCTCCACCGTCTGGAACATCATTATTTATAGGAAGCATTGCAAACCATGCGGGATTTTCAGAATTGCAATCTGTAATTTCATTCAGCCTCATATTTCTGAAATATTGCCTTACTTCAGATTCTTGTTCCTCAGAAATTTCATGTGTCTTTCCAAAAAATCCTGCAATCCATGGCCTTCTAACTATTCTTTTTATAGGAGGCCTTTTGACTTCTTCCTCTTCTAACTTTCTAAGATTTCCATACAAGACTAAAACAAACGGCCATTTGTAAAATCCTGCTGTTCCTCTCGCATTTGGAAGTTCTCTTGAATAAGTATGTACCAATTTTTGCATTGGCATATCACAACCGAGACCTCTGTAACCCTTCAACCCTTTCATGGCCCTTACGTAAGCATCAGAGCCTGGCTCTTTGTAATCATTAAGGTCCTGCCTACCGCCTCCATGAAGCGACAGCTCAAAGCCGCCTTTTTCTCTCAATAATTTTGCGATTTCTTTGGCTGATGGCATATTATTCACCATCAAGCAGTTTTTTAGAAGATTCGGCCGGATGCGTCCTTTCATAAATTTCTCCTGCAATGCGCTCCCAGGAAGTGCCATAAGTATCAAGATCTTGTAATGAATTTTGGAGCCATGCTCTTTCTCTTGCGTCAACAGTTCTTTTATATTTTATTTCATCTATGCGTTTTTGTGTTATGGATTTTCGTCCTTCGCTTCTTGCATAATGCCTGTCAAGAACTTCCATCACATGCGGGTCGTCATCTACACCTGTTGCATAAGCAATAATAACAGCTTCATCAACACCTTTCTTTTCAAGCGATTTCATGAAGGCTCCGTAAGCAGATAACGAAGCTTCTCCTAACTCATTCAATGCGTCTTTTACAGCAGCCCTGTCATGCCTGTCTGTGTGCGCTCTGACATACGGAGTTGAAAAGAGCCTGTTCATTATCCCTGGCTTTGAAATTGAGAAAACAACACCTGCCGGATACCTTCCCAATGTCTGGCTATAGACGCGCCTTCCTTCTACAATGGCTTTCTTTGCCTGGCTGTAGTTCATATAATATTTATTATGCCTAAGCCTGTATTTAAAGCTAACTAATTTATGTTACTTATAAGTAGTTAAAATAGATACCTTTAAATAGTAGGAAGTCCATAGTAATGTTAGGTGTTTTGTGTGGCAACTATTGTAAGAATCCTAAGTCCTACAGAGGGAATTTCGTATCCATTGGACAGAAGAGATAATGTAGCTGTCTCTCCAGGTGCCAATAATTATGGCATGCATGTCACTGGGTTTAGCTCTCGGAGACCTTTGGCAAATTTAGGCATTTATAACGCATCAGACCTAACGCTTAATGGATCAGGATTAGACGATGCAGGCTACGTTGCTTCTTTAGAAACAGAAACTGGACTAATGTGGGGCGATCGCTTGCGCGTGTGCGCTACTATAGGCAAAGCAAAAGAAATGTTTATGCGCGATGCTGCGAAAAATCCGCAGATGTTTTATAGCTGACCAACTTAATATTCAGGTATTACACAAATTGGTCACAATTTGTTAACTTTATATACTTGTTAAACAAGTTATACACATGACGAAAACTAATGTAGCTATCCGGGATGTAGATGAGGAGACATTCAGAAAATTCAGATCTCTTGCTGTCGAAGAAAACAGAAAGCTTGGCGATGAGATTACGCTTGCTATGAAGCACTGGATAAGCGAAGATAAATCCAAAAAGGTAAAAAATATTTTGGTCATGAAGCCAATAAAAGTTGGTGCAGGCAAAGTCAGGTGGAGTGAAGAAATAGACGAAACTCTTTATGGGTGGAAAAAATGATTTTTCTTGACACCAGCCTCATAATAGCCTATAAGATAGATAACGACCAAAACCATGAAACCGCCTTAAAAATAATGGCAAAAATTAGCGAAGGCCATTTTGGCAATACAGTAATTTCTGATTATATTTTTGACGAATCGCTTACTGTCGCACTTGCTAAAACAAGAGAACTAAAAGCTGCTGTGGAAATAGGCGAAGAGCTAATGACTATTCAAATAATAAAAATTGACAACGCAATCATCCATGAAGCTTGGCAAATCTTCAAGAGCCAAAAAGGAACGAAGTTCAGCTTTACTGATTGCACATGCATGGCTCTGATGGAAAAATTTAACATCCGAAATATAGCAACGTTTGATTCAGACTTCAAAAAAATAAAAGAAATTAATGTCGTTCAGTGATCGTAACTAATTTTTCTGAAGACATGTTTCTTTCTTTTGGACATTGTTCTCTGTATTTATTATTTCAGTCTTGTTCCGTTCTTTACGTGTTTTTCCGGAGAAATTATTGTGCCGTCTTCTGCAGCAAGAAGCATCCCGTAGCTGCGCACACCGCGAAGCTCCTTTGGCTCAAGATTTTCCACGACAATTATCTGTCTGTTTAGGAGTTCTTCCTTTTTGTACTTGTGTTTTATACCAGCAATTATCGTCCTCTGTTCGTGACCAAGATTTACTTTTAGCACATACAGCTTGTCTGCTTCCGGGTGATCTGAAACGTCCACTACAGTCCCTACCACAAGGTTCAGCTTTGTGAAATCCGAGAATGGGATATTGTTATCGTTACCCTTTTCTGAAATTTTTGCATATTTGCTCTGATAAGCCTTGGCTCTGTCTAAGTCTGTAGCTTCTATTTTCCTGAACAAAATCTGAGACTTAATTTCTGTTCCTGGCTTGAGCGTGAATTCTTTTATGTCAGACCAGTCCAATTCTGCACCCAATGCATCAAGCGCCTTTTTTGATGAAACAGGCACATAAGGGTAAAGCATTATGGATATGCTTCTCAACATATTTGCACAGACATACATAACTTTAGCGGTTTCTGCGCTTTGCGGCTGCTCCCAGGGCTTAGAATCCTGAAAATATTTGTTGACCTGAGAAGCAAGACCGAAGACTTCCTTTAAAGCGTCTCTCAGCTTGAAGTTTTCAACATATCCCATCACCTTATCAGCAGTTTTTCCGAGATTTTCTTTCAGCAGACGCTCGGCAGGGCCGAGCTTGTCAGTGTCTGGAATGCGGGAAGAAAAGTTTGCTTCAATAAATTTTGTCACCCTGTAGAAAAGATTGCCGTAATTTGCAATAAGCTCGTTGTTTATGCGTGCTGCAAAATCATCCCAGTCGAAATTAGAGTCTTTTGTTTCCGGCAATATGGATGACAAATAATACCTCCAGTAATCTATCGGGAAAATGTGCAGGGCTTCGTCCGAAAATAATCCGATGCCTTTTGAAGTAGAGAACTTCTGCCCTCCCCAGTTCAGATAATCATAACCGATTACATAACCTGGAAGGGATAAATCCGGGAATTTGTCATCTTTGTTATGTGAAGCCATAATCTGACCCGGCCAGAATATAGTGTGGAAAGGCACATTATCTTTGCCAATGAAATGAACTATAGTGGAATCTGTCCACCACTTTTTCCAGTCCTTAAGCTTTCCGGCAACTTCCCCGTCTTTTGTCATTGACACATATCCAAGGCATGCGTCAAACCAGACGTAGAAAACAAGATGCTCATAACCTTCCAACGGGACTTTAACACCCCAGTCTATATTCCTGGTAATGCATCTCGGATTCAATCCCTCTTTCAACCACCCAAGAGCTATCTGCTTGGTTGAAACAGGCCAGTCTTTCTGGTCAACCCATTGTTTCAATTTTGCTTCCAGCATCGACAGGTCCAAAAAAAGATGATTCTCTTTCTTGAACTCAATCTGGTTATTCTTGCATATCGAACATGAAGGCTCTACGAGATCTTTAGGATCCAGGAGGGAAGAACATTTTTCACACTGATCTCCGCGAGCTGAATCATATCCGCATTTTGGGCATTTTCCTATTATATATCTGTCCGGAAGAAACCGCTTGCATGAAGTGCAGTAAGGAAGAATTATGAAATCCTTTTTTATGTAGCCATTTTTGTATATGGCCTCGAAAAAGGTTTTTGTCATGGCATGATGCGTCTGCGAAGAAGAGAAGCCGAAGTGTGTAAAATCAAAGTGCCACTGCTTGTAAATCTCTTTCTGTATCGCATTGTATTTGTTTGCAAAGTCCCTTGGGGCAAGGCCTTCGGCTGCTGCGCTAATTTCTACGGCAGTTCCGTGATCGTCTGTGCCGCATATATATATATTTTCCACCCCAAAAAGGTCTAAAAATCTGTGAAAAATATCAGCCGGCAGCATTGAACCTATGATATTGCCTAAGTGTTTCACGCCATTTACATACGGCGTGGCAGATGTAACAGTTACTTTCTTATTGAAATCCACGAATTGAATCACCTACTATAATGTTATACTTATATCTAATTTATAGATTAAGATTACATAGTAATAAGAAGTGCGTGGGTATGACAGATATTGATATACAATCTCAAAATAGTGAAACAGAATATCCAAATTTATAGTTAACCAAGTAAAGAATCTGGATATTATAACTTGGTTTACTATATGTGACCAATTTGTGTAATACCTGAATATTAAGT
>JACQNW010000107.1 GCA_016202845.1 Candidatus Aenigmatarchaeota archaeon | reverse complement strand
TTCTTAATCATACCAAACCATTAATCCTTCCATAAAACTTCACCTTATTTGATATTTTTGACGTAAAATGCCGTTATTACAAACCCTTCTCCATTGCTTATCTTGATGACAACCAATAAAAAGTTATCCTTGCTAGCAGGCGGTTAGAATGCAGACTTTTAATTTAGAATGGCATTATAATTATATCCTGAATATCACAATGTTCAGATTGGTTGCAAACCAAACTGATTATACGATTAATGTCTTCCACATCAAGCATTATTAGGTTCTTTATCCCCAAAACTTTTACCCTTCTGTCAAGCTCTTCTTTTGTAAAGAAGTCTGTCTTAATCATGCCAGGGCATATGGTACAGACCTTTATTCCAAATTCCTTTAGCTCATTCCTAATCCCTTCAGAATAACCGCTAAGTGCAAACTTTGTTGCGCTGTAAAACTCCCCGTTTGTAAATGCCCTCTTTCCAGAGATCGATACTAAATTTATTATCAGTCCTGATTTATGTTTTTTCATCTGAGGCACTGCAAGTTTTGTCAACAAAGCGACCCCCACTAGGTTTGTCTTTAACATGGATTCGAATTTATCCATATCAACCTTGTCACAGTCTGCAAAATACCCAAATCCTGCATTGTTTATCAGAATATCAATCGACCCAAATTTTTGTGCAGTTTGGTCTAATATTTTAGAAACTTCATTTTCTTTTGTAACATCGCCAGTCGCTAAAAGATAATATTTTTCATTAATTTTGAGCTTTTTGATCTCAGATAATAGATTATCGCAGTTCTTTTTGTCTCTTGAAAAAGCAGCAACATTAAACCCGTCCTTCAGAAGCTGCAGGACTGCACCTTTTCCTATTCCTTTTGTCCCGCCACTAACAAGAACCGTTTTGGTCATTCCAATTTCACTTCCTTCGTGGGATCAAAACAAGGAGTAAAAAACATAACCGCTTCCATTTTGCCCTCAAAATCGTAGGGAGTTTTCTTTGGAACAAAAATGACGTCGCCTTTAATAACCTCATACATTTCATCTCCAACCCAAAACTTTCCTTTTCCGTCAATAACATAATAGAACCTGTCTTCATGCATTGTCTTTATTTTGCCGTGCCTGCCAGAAACCTTGACATAAGAAACGTGACCATTTTTAATATCATGCGTCAGGCCAATTCCATCTATTCCTTTCCATCCAAACTTGTGGCCATCCTTCATGCTGAATTTCATATCCTACACATCCTCAGGCGCTTCAAGCCTGCTACCGCCATCTCTGGCTAGCAGCACAACCCTGCTGTCCTTCTTCTCGTTAACGATTCTGTATGAACTATTGCTCTCGATCTTTGCGGCAAATTCCTGTATTTCATCGTGTAAAGGCATGTCGCTGTACTGCATTGACTTTCTGGATCCGCCTACAGCCATGAATCCTTTCACTTCAATGAATTTTGTGCCGCTTTTTTCTATTATTCGCGCATAACCTTCTGGATCAGTGAAGTTCAATCCTTTTGACAGTGTAAGCCTGACAACAGTATTGCAGTCAAATTTTCCCAACAAAGCCAGTGATTTGTTTACATTTTCCCAGAAATCTTTTGTCATTGGCACGGCTGTTTTTTTATACATCTCAGGCGTAGTGCCATAAAATGATATGTAAAGGTTTGTAGGTTGATGATCGATGAGTTTTTCTACCATATCCGGATAAGTCCCATTGCTTACAAGGTAAGCGGTCATTTCTCTCTTCTTTATTTCATCAATAAATTCCGGCAGATATGGGTACATTGTAGGCTCGCCTGAAAGTGAAATTGCAACATGTTTTGGTTGCATAGCTGCATCAAGTTTTTGTTTGTCAGCATTTGGATTGCCATAGAACCCCTGTAAAATCTCAATCTGCGCTTCTATACACCCATTAAGAACATCAATAGGATTATCCCACTCTTCTTTGTCTCTTGGAAGTATGTAGTCAAAATTTCGCCAGCAATGCCTGCAATTCATTGAACAGAAAAACATTACAGGCGTCATCTGGACACATTGATTGCTCTCAATTCCATAGAACTTGTTTTTGTAGCAAACGTTCTTGCCCCTTATGCTTTCTTTTGTCCAGTTGCAAACCTTTATTGCGCTGTGCTTGCCGACAAACCTATAGCCCATTTCTGTTGTCTTTTTCCTCATGAAATCAAGCTTCTCATCTATCCTTTCATTGAACAGATTTGGAACTTCTATGAATCCTTCAGGTATTGAGTTGCATCCTGACTCGCAAGATTTCTTGTTTTCTTCCAGTTCGTTTAGTATTGGAATCATAAGATAAAATTAAAAATTAGACTTTAAAAGGTGTGGCGACTTAGATATTTCATGAACAAACTGATTAAAGCCAAAAAACCTGCTATAAACAAGCTTTTCAAGAAATATGGCGTAAAAAAAGCGGCTATTGTAACTTACAAGTCTATTCACCCTTTGCTTAAGGACAATATATTATCTAAGCAAGAGGCGCTTTTATGAAAAATGATTCAAAAGTATTCCTGAAAGACATTCCTGATCTTAAGAAAAAATTACAGAAAATTCTTAAAACTTTAAGCTGATTCTAATGGTAATCAAACAAAAAATATCAGATATTACAGGCTTGGATAAGAAAAAAATACCGGGTTCTTACCAAGTTTTGGGTCATGTCCTTCTGGCCAAATTTAACAAAGATCTCAAGCCGAGCGAAAAGAAAAAGATCTCCCAGGCATTCATGAGATTCATCCCCCACCTTAAAACAGTGGGAGAAATAAAAGGTGTGAAAGGCGAGCTAAGGCAGCCAAAGGTTGTAAAAATAACAGGTAATGGCTTTGAAACGGTTCATAAGGAGTATGGACTTTTGTTCTCAATGGATGCGTCCAAGATCATGTTCTCAAAAGGAAATCATTTTGAACGCCAGCGATTAATAAAAGATGTCAAATCTCATGAAACAATTCTTGACATGTTTGCAGGAATTGGTTACTTCTCGCTTGGAATTGCAAAAAAAGCGCGCCATGTAATTGCCATAGAAAAGAATGATCTTTCTTTCAGTTACCTGCTTCAGAACATTGCTTTGAACAAAATAAGGAACATGACAGCGATCAATGAAGACTGCCGAGCAGTAGATTTGCCGATTGAAGCAGACAGGATAGTCATGGGCTACTATCCAAAAACCGAGCAATTCCTGGAAACAGCAAAGAAATTCTGCAACGAAGACACGATAATACATTTTCACAATACTTATCACAAGTCAGACCTCTGGAAGAAAACAGAGCAGCATCTCAAGGATTTTGAAATCTTAAGCAAGAAAATAGTCAAGCCCTCAGGCCCAAACATCTTTCATGTTGTTGTTGACGCAAAAGTTAAATAGGCGTGAAAGTTACTTATTGCATGCGAACTTTGAATTACAAAAAATCCTTTGCTATAAAGCCTAAAGAACCATTTCATTTTGACGGCACATTTCATAAACCATCGCATTTTCCAAACAACTTAAAGCTGGATGACTGGATACCGGGAAAATATTGGCAAACACTTAGACTTAACAAGAAACTTTATGGATTGAAAGTGGAAGATAAAGGTACAGTTTTCAGGCCAAACCTTAAAATCTCCATCTACTCTGACAATAAATTAGATTCGATAGAACTAGAGAAAATAAAGCAGGAGATAATTTGGCGCTTTGAACTGAATATAGACCTGAAGGAATTTGCTGAAATGGCAAAGAAAGATAAAAGATTCTATCCCATTTTCAAAAAATGGCTTGGCATGAGAAACTCTAGCCAGTACACGCTTTATGAGCTTCTGATAATTGCAATAGTTCTTCAGAACGCAACAGTTCGCAGAAGCCAGCAAATGCTTGAAGCTCTTTTAGGCAACTATGGAACAGCAGTAAATTTTGGCGGTAAAGAGCTCTATGCAATATGGCCCCAAGAAGATATGGCAAAAGTTTCAGAGCAGGACCTGAGAAACCTGAAAGTAGGCTACCGCGCTAAGTTCATTAAGCGCTTGTCAGAGGATTTTACGCAAGGTAAAGTTGATGAATTTGTTATTAGAGGTCTAGATTCCGAATCAGCAAAGAAAGAATTGATGAAACTCTATGGAGTAGGACCAGAAACAGCACGAATCCTTTTGTTTGAAGCTTATCATCATTTTGATGTATTCGATCATATCGCTCCATGGCAGCAAAAGATTTACTCGCGTCTTTTCTATAACAAGTCGCTAGTGCCAGCGAACAAGATTCGCAATGACATCAAAAAGCGTTACGGCAAGTACTCTATGCTTGCGGTCCATTATATTTGGGAGGATGTTTTCTGGAAGAGAAAGAATGAACACATTCCTTGGCTAGAAAAGGAAATCAGGCTTTAGGTATTTTTATCTTCACAAATCAATTATTCTAACTTATGTTGATTCCAAAAGCCCTAAAAAAAGGCGATACTATTGGTATTGTCTCTCCATCAGGGGCTATAGTGAAACAAAATAAAAAACAATTGAACTCAGGGATAAAATTTTTAAAAAACTTAGGCTTCAAAACCCTGCTTGGAAAGAACGCTCTCAAAGTTGATAATTTTTCAGCAGGCACAGCGCAAGAAAGGGCGGATGACATAAACAACATGTTTTCAGATAGTTCAGTAGATGCCATAATGTGCACGCAAGGCGGAGAAACAGCAAATTCATGCCTGCCTTTTATAGACTGGAGTATAATAAGAAAAAATCCAAAAATATTCACAGGCATAAGCGATATAACAGCTCTTCTAAATGCAATGTACACAAAATCCAGCCTTGTGTCCTTCCATGGGAATGATGTAATGTGGGGGTTTGGAAGAAAGCCTTCAAAATACGACACTAATGAATTTATTGGCAGGCTTGTTAACAAAAAAATAGGTCTAGTAAATAAGAACTCAATATGGAAAACAGTGAAGTCAGGCTCCGCAGAAGGAACTCTATTGGGAGGAAACCTAACGTGCTTTATGAAACTTATAGGAACAGAATACTTTCCCGATTTAACTAATTCAATACTATTTTTGGAAGAATATAGGCCAAGGCCACAAGAGCTTGAATACAAACTAGAACAATTAAAACAAACAGGTGTTTTTGAAAAAGTAAAAGGCGTTTTAATCGGCCACATAGATGGAATCGACAACAAAAACATTGAGCAAAATATGGAATCAATACTGCTGAGAATAACAGGAAGCTATGATTTTCCAATTCTAAAATGCCATGACTTTGGCCACAACTGCCCAAATACAGTTCTGCCTTTGGGTATAAAAGTCAAGTTGGACGCTGGCAGCAACAATCTTGAAATACTTGAAAATTGTGTACGTTAGTTATTCAAACTCTCCTCTTGGCTTTCCGCTTTGTCTTATTATAAAATGTATAACAAACAATGAAACTTCTTTGTGGTTTGGAACCCAAGTTGTAAAGACTTTGCCATCAGGCATGATTTTCTTATAAGTTATGTGCTTTCCTTGTCTAATTTCTTTGAACCCATTGGATTCTAGAATTTGAATGACTTTACTTTGCGGAAGAGGACGTAGTTTTCCGATATAGAACACCCTCTGATATTTTTACAGGCACGTTTGTAAGCGATACAGACATTATGGTATCAATGTCAGGTTTTTGCGTATCAGGATCGTTTAAGAAATCATGTATAAGATCCTGCATGTTTTCTTTTACTTCTTCCTCTGTAAGGCCCTGTGTTGCTATGTCTAGCACAGGGCACGATGCAACAAACCACTTTCCTTCCTTTGCCATATATATAGGCAAAGGCACAGGAACTTCTTTCATAACAATCAATAATTAGATAACTGACAAAGCATTTATAGACAGACGAAGTTAGTTATCTATGCAACAATCTTTAGACGTGATAAAAGAAATATCAAAAAACAAGAAAATGACAGCACTCATTATTCCAAAGCTTGTAAATATTTATACAC
>JACQNW010000013.1 GCA_016202845.1 Candidatus Aenigmatarchaeota archaeon | reverse complement strand
GTGAAAACATAATGGCTTTGCAATACACTCAGGATGCATTGTCATACTCTGGCTTTATATTTGTCCGTTTATCCTTATTATTATGGAAAAAGAGATAAAACTAAAAACAAAAGACGGCCGTGTAATTTACGGCACGCTAAATTCACAAAAGAACAACAAAAAGCTGCTGATAGTTGTTCATGGTTTAATGAGCAGCATAATAGAAAATCCTTATTTCTCTGCGTCTAGATTTTTCCCAAAGCACGGATTTGATGCATTTCGCATAGAGCTTTATAGCGGCAATAAGAAAGCAAGAAAATTGAAAGACTGAACAATTAAAATTCATTCTGAAGACATAGAAAATGCGATTAGATATTTCAGGAAAAAATATAACAATATTTGTCTTGTTGGCCACAGTTTAGGAGGAATTGCAATACTATTGTATGATACAGCAAAAGTCAATGCGCTTATCTTGTGGGATCCCACTCCATTTTCAAGAGAAATGGACAAAGAGTGGAGTAAAATTTTCAAATACAACAAGAAAATAGGTTCTTATATAATTGATTGGGGCGTGCAAGCATTGATAAAAAAAGAAATGTTCAGTGATTTGAAAGCAATAAATAAAAGTAAAATTATTTCTGCTGTCAGAGACATCAAGTCACCTACAAAAATCATATCTTCGAGAAACAGCTTTATGATAAAGGGTGCAAAGGAATACTACAATAGCATGAATTGCAAAAAATCGCATATTGTATTAAAAAATTCTGGCCATACGTTTTCTGAAGAAGGTGTTGAAGAAAAACTTTTCAAGGAAACTTTGGATTGGGTAAAGAATTTCTAAGGCAGAGCCAATCCAAAAAGTCTGGATCCTCTTGATGGATGGGCTATAAGCGTTGCCTTGCCAACGCCCGTAAGGGAAAAAACATCGGCTTCAAATTCATATCCCGAAAGGCCCGCCAAGTTTGCTATTCTTCCTGTTCTGTGAATGTAAGCAGAGCTTAAGGGACCCCCAACAATTCTTTCGGTGTCTCCTGTTTCCAGCATCTCGCGTATTGCATAGCCTAAATAAGACAAATCGCCTTGTACGTTTCGCCTGTCTAAAAAGCTGTATCCCAGCTGGACAATTGAAGGCATTCAAAAGATTTGATGAATAATTATTTAACCTTTTTCTCTGCATTCAAAGATCTCGCCAAAACATCTGCAGAAATAGTCAAGCGCGTGCTTCATCGTCTTTTTGCCTTCTGGCGTGAGCGAATAAACTATAAGTTTCCCTTCCTTTTTCCCCTCTATCAATCCCCTGCTCTTCAGGTCCTTCAGCGCAGGATATATTGTTCCTGCTTTTGGCTTGTCTCCTTTCCTTTTTCCAATCTCTTCCGCTATCTCATCTCCGTGCATTTTCTTTTGTGATAGCATCCATAGTATATGGAAAGAGAGCATGCCTCTCATGTCGCATTTTAAGTCTTTCATAGCAATCACTTGGTTTTTACAATAAAATAATAAATATAGGACATCCTATGTATTTAAATATATGAATGCTACATATAGGATATCCTATATTCAAAGGAAATTATGTTGTTTTCTTTGATACGGACAAAAACCAGCATGGAGGTAGATTGCTATGACGTATGCAGTATGTTCGACAGAGGATTGTGGAAGCAGCGACTTCTACGATGTGATGGAGCGGCGTCTTATGTGGATGACAATGATGGCCCACAAGGCAGTGCTCTTTGAGAAAATAAAGCAGAAAATTGAAGAAAAAGAGGGAGCAAAGCTTGATAAGATCGCCGGTCTTCTTGTAGAAGCTTCTAAAGCAAGAGAAGAAAATGAAAGACAGACAACAAGGCAGATAGAAGATTTTAAGGATAGGTTCAAGGAACTTTTTGAGGAAGAATAAATTCCAATGAAATTGAAAATTTTTTTATTTTACACCATCTTTATTAACTTGGTCTGCCATTAAAAGTGTTAATGAGAATTATGAAAAACTATATTATCATTTCATTGATCTTGCTGATGTCAATTTCAGCAGTGTCATATGCCTGGGCGCCTACTGAAAGTGATTTAGATGATCTGGCCAAACAGCTTAGCACCAAAGACGGCGTGCAGAAATTTGTTCTAAAATATCAAAAACAGCTAGATGATGACGAGTTTGATCTTGGTACAGCGATAATCAACGGCGAGGCAGTCCATGGAACTGCTTTTGTTCATAAAAAAGCTGATAAGAATGAAGGATTTTCTCATTTGAAAAGAGGCTCAAGTACTGCTTCAACATGCTATTCTTTCACAAGCGGCAAGAAATGGCGGACAAAGGAAAACTGGATAGTCAATCCGGCAAATTCCCAGGGATTGTCAAGCACATTCTTGCTGAACAATGTTGGAGCTGACATACAAAAATGGGAAACTGCGGCAAACAGGGATATTTTTAGTACAGGAATCTTGACAGCCCAGACTCTGGTCGCAGACTCGTCAGCCCCTGATGGAAAGAATGAAGTATATTTTGCCGATGTTTCAACAAAAAATGCCATAGCTGTGACAATAGTGTGGTGGAACTATTATGGAATAATAGAATGGGACCAGATATATGACGATGTGGATTTCCAATGGTCATCAACAGGCGCACCAGGTAAAATGGACTTTGAAAATATAGCAACGCATGAAATTGGCCACGCATTTGGGATGGGTCATCCTTCAAGCACGTGCAAGGAAGAAACAATGTACTATTCTGCAGCATACGGCGAGACCAAAAAACGCTCCCTTAACACAGGCGACATAACAGGCATAAAGAAGCTTTATTCTGTTTAAATATTTTTGATTTAGCCAATGCTAAGGCATAAGGAGGCATAACATGGAACTTGTCCCTGCAAGATATGAGCGCCACATCTTTGTTTGTATAAACGAAAAGCTGAACAATGGCGAAATCATAGACGACTGCTGTGCCAAAAAAGGTTCTGAACAGATACTGAAAAAACTGAGAGAGCATGTCAATAACAAAGGACTTGTGCACAAGTATAACATAACCAAGACAAAATGCCTCGGTCATTGCAAGGAAGGACCTACCATAGCAGTTTACCCCGAAGGATTCATCTTTAGGAAGGTCTCTTTGGATGACACCGACAAAATTATCAGCGAATTCTTGCAATGATGTATAGTTTTCATATAATTTTTGTAAAAAAGTAAAACAATAATCAAAATAACGCTGTTATTACTTTACAAAGATTGTAAATCTTAGCCTCATGCTTTATATATCAGGCACTATCATATAATTTTTATGAACATGCAAATGAGCGTTTATGGCTTAGTTATGCTCATTGTATTCGCAGCAGCACAATTTACATCCGCTACTGTGAATCCCGCATATCTCTGGATTGTATTAGCGATAATCATAATCCTGTTGAATATGTGGGTAGGCAAGAGCATGAAAAACCCGCCAAAAGGTCTTAATGAAGTATGGATGCATCTGGCCGTCTTTGGATTCATAACAACTGTTGTATTTGGCTTGTGGATGGCACCAACATACGCTTTGCCATTGGCATGGCTTATGTCTTTCTGGTTGTTAATAAAAGGAGCAGCAGCATTTGTTAGCGGCATGGCGTCAGGAAATCATCTGCACACTTATGCAGGCACAGTATTCGTATTTGTGTCTCTGTTTGTAGGTGCATTTGGTGCATGGTACTTCCTCATGGGCGCCTGGTTCTTCGGCCTGTTCCCATTGATCGGCGGCCTGTTGGCAAAGGGTTAAAATTCTATTCTTTTTTTCTTTCTCATATGTTTTTCCTTAATAGGTTTGACTATGCTTGGCAATTTTGGCTCTTTAGAAATCCTGTGTAAAATCACTGGCGTGAGCAGCATTGCCTGATGGCATGCTGCTAGCTGCCCTGTGCACTTGTCAGTGCACAGGGCTACGC
>JACQNW010000109.1 GCA_016202845.1 Candidatus Aenigmatarchaeota archaeon | reverse complement strand
TAAAGAGCAGTTCTGACGTTCTGCCTTATAGGCTTAAGAAGGCGGAACACACATGCGGGAGTACTGTCATTTTAAAAATCTATATATTCCACGCTCAGCCAATTAATTCGCAATGATAAGTTTTGGAGTGTATGGAAAGGAAGGAACTAAAAGCGGGGTGGGGCTCAGCTACAAAGTTCCAGCAGGCAAGGATTTTATCTGGATGTTTGTGGAAAGGCCGTCAGACGAGGAAATAACAAGGATAACAAAGGACTTCTCCATTCCAAAAAAATACTTTTCAACATACTTCAAGGAGCACAGGTCAAGGCGGTACTCTATAGATCCCCTGATTTTTGTTTATGCCGACTACTTCGTGGAAGGAAGGAGAGACGAAAAGAGATCGACGCCTAAAGCGTCCAAACACATTGACCATGGTTCGCACATAAAAGCCATGCATGTCATGATGATATTGACAAAAAATGCCCTGATAATCACAGTGCCGCAATTGTCAAAATTCCACACAGAACTATTCAACAGCCTGAGCGATACGCTTGAAAAGGGCAAGAACAAGAGCCTGTCGATGCTGATGTACCAGTTTCTCCTGGATGACGCCTCTGAAAATTATGATGTGTTGGAAGAAGTTCATGAAAAAATTGTGGTGCTTGAGGAAAATGTCCTCAAGGCCAAAAATGGAAATCTTCTGAAAGAAATTGTCAAGATAAAACGGGCTATTCACAGGATGTCAAGGCGTTTCTGGGGGACTGCAAGGATTATTTCACTTATCAAAAAAGGCCTGACACCTTTGGAAGTTGACAAAGAAACCATGAGCCTGCTGGACGACGTATACGACACGTACATGCACCAGATTGACATCTTAAGGGCTTACAGGGATCTGATAACAGACGCACTTACGCTTTACACTACAAACATATCCAATAAGCTTGCGACTGCATCAAACAACCTGAACGTGATTGTGAAAAGACTTACTGCAATAACAGTAATATTAATGGTTCCAACACTAATTGCCGGGGTTTATGGCATGAACTTTGACATTCCGGAATTTCATTTTGGCCCCATGGGCTACTACATGGCTCTTGCCGTCATGGTTATTTCAATCGCTGCCGTTATGTTCTATTTTAAGGCAAAAGACTGGCTGTGATTCATCCAACAAGCCTTTCCAAATGCATTTTCATTTTCGGTTCGTGCTCAGGCAGGTAAACTAAAACTTCTTTGCAAAATCTTCTGGGTGTGTTAGAAAATTCTGCTGCATAAAGCTCCTGCAAAACTGCGGTCAGTATTCCATCAAAGCCTTTAAAGTCAAAATATTTTTCAAATATTGAACCATGTCCGCAAACTCTGAAACTGTTCCATGCTTCTCCCCTAAGGGTTCGTCTCAGCACAGGCCCGTTCTGGGAAAGATATTCCCGGGTTGCAGTCTCGACTTTTGCTCTCATCTCTTTGTATTTATCATCCTTTTCTCCTACACTCTCTTTAACGCCCGGCAAAGCGAAACCCTTGTCTCTTAAAAATCCAGTATAACTTTTCGCTTCAACAGTAACAGGCGCCATTGATACAGTATTGGAAGTGCCTTTAAATATCTTTTTTCTTAAACTAGAGTTGGTTGGCGACCAAAGCGGGGAGGGTAGACCCGGTCCCATTTCGAACCCGGAACTTTGGAAGCAAGCGCATAATACCAGGCGAATGACGCATAAGCGTCCGTCCATTGGTTATTATGTTTCCATAGCGGGAAAGTGAATCTCCCCAGCGATCTGGAAAGTACTTTGATGCATTTCAGGGGAAATTCAGGGCGTTGCTAACCACTTTTATTTTTTATCAAAGTGAATTGATTAAATGCTCAAAAATTAATGCTCCTTACTATTATTTAAATCATTGCTTCTCAAATAGAAAGAGCAATGAAGCACTTTGTGCTTCTGCCCAATAAATGCCTCGATGTCCTCATCAACACGTTGTGAGGGGATCGCGTAAATTCAAAGAATTTGCCTCGATGGTGTAGATCAATGGAAGCATTGAGCACATTGGTCCAGCATAGTGCCCTGTCAACAAAAATTTGCTAACCAAATTTTTGGGAGCTCGGCGCTGACTCGGGTTCGAATCCCGATCGAGGCGCTTTTTTCTCTTTTAACTTTAATTTGACAGTTGCTGTGTGGTCAAATTAAAGGTAGGCGTATGAACGGCTTCTTGCTTAGTTTCCTCATTACAGCTAGCAAACAGGCGCATGATAGAATACGTAATGGACAGGCTGGTTGCTGCCGGACATTATAATTATTGGGTAGCAGATGCCATAGAAGCATTTGATTCACAAACGCAGGAAACTATTGCAGTTGCGCTTTGCAAGCAGCTTCCTGAAAGGATTGTTGGAGAACTCGGAACAGCAAACATGAGCCCGGAAGGCAGAATACTAGAGTTCAATGAAAAGCCTGCAAGAATTGAAGATATAAAATTCAATATGGCGAACACAGGAATATATGTCTTCAGTAGCCGCATATTTAACGTTCTTGCCGGGCAGACAAGATGGAGTGATTTTGGCAAGCATGTATTTCCAGGTTTAGTCAGTGATTCTCAGCAGTCTGTCTATGGATTTGATGTAGGAGATCGTTATTGGAATGATGTAGGTACCATTGAAGCATTTTGGCGAACCAACATGGATCTTATAGATGGCATTAAAGGCATAGATACAAATTCAAAGAATCAAAGAGATCACAGGACAGCAAGAATAGCCGGTAGAGTGGATCATTCAATAATAGAAGGCGCTGAAATACAAAAAGGTGCTTACGTCAGGGATAGTGTGATAGCAGAAGGTTGTGTTATTGAAGAAGGCGCACAAGTTGAAGGAAGTGTAATTTTTTCAAATACACGCATAAAGAAAAATGCACGCGTTAAAAAAATAATTGTTGATTCTGATTGTGAAATAAATCCTTCCGACATAGGCGAGTTTGCTGTGATAGGAAATGGCTGCACAGTAGCCGAGGGAGAGCATATAGTGCCAAATGCAAGAGTTTCTTCTGCACAAGCCTAAGATAAAACTTATAAATCATTCAGCACAAGACTATTGATCAATAGCGTTCAATAAATCATGGGCCTGTAGCTCAGCCTGGTAGAGCATCGGCCTTTTATCAAAAGAAGTGCCAGCTTCTTAAGACCTTGGAAGCGAATGCTTCCATAGGTTTCAAAGACTCATCTTTGAAAATAAAGATAAAAGACCTTAGAGCATTTCACAAAAAATGCTCCATGACGAAAGCAAGCCGAGAGTCGCGGGTTCGAATCCCGTCGGGCCCATCTAACTTCAAGTCAGATTAGGAGATTAGCTTAAATAGTTTTCCAAGAAAGAAAATAGCATGGTTAGTGCTGACGAAAGGCTTGAGAAATATCTGAAAAGGCTTGAGGACGATAAGCGAATACTGCTTTCAAACAGGAGAAGGATTATAGATTTTATAGAGTCAAGGAAAGCCAAAGGAAAGGCAGCAAACACATGCCTGAAATATCTAAGCCCATTGACGCAGATAAATTTGTGTGGCTGGGTAACAGAACCGTTTGAAAAGCTGACAAAGAAAGATATTGAAAGCATTGTAACAAAGTCTTAAAAAGTTGGCTGGTCTGCAAAGACAACAAAAAATCTGCGAGTTTCAATAAAGGTTTTTTACAAATGGCTTGAAGACCCAGATGAAGAAAAATTTGCACCAAACGAATATCCGACAAAAGTAAAATTTATTTCTACGACAATTCCAAAGCGACAGAGAAAAGAGCTTACATTCAATGACATGCTTACAAGAGAAGAAGTCATAAAGATGGCGCAGGCTTCAAATAGCGCCATGCATAAAGCATTGCTTTGGACAGCCTTTGACTCAGGCGGAAGACCAGAAGAAGTGCTTAATTTGAGAAAATCAGATATTATCTTTGAAAAAGACGACACAAAAATATATCTAAAGGGAGCAAAAGGCAGAAGGGTTTCTTACCTTGTTTCTGCCACAGAACCATTGAGAGACTGGTTAAGAAAGCATCCGTTTGCAGATAAAGCAGACTTTGATGTTTGGGTAACACAGTTCTCAAAGAAAAAAGATAACAAGATGTATATGGAGGATAAAGATGGCAAAAAAATAAAAATGGAAAGCCTATTTCTAACCCAGACTATGAGAAATGGGTAAAACTTGATAATTCTGGAGCAAACAAGATGCTGAAAAAACTGGCTGCAAAGTGCAATATAGAAAACAAAAGAATAACTTTGTATTCGCTGCGCAAGGGCAGGGCAACAGAACTTGCTTCAGCTCCCAGAGTAACTCGTTCTATACTGCATACTGTAATGGGCTGGGAAGAAGGCTCTACTATAAGCAGGAGTTATGTAAAAATTAATGACGAAACAGTTAGAGAAGTAATTCTAGCGTCTAATGGCTTGGAGCTTCCAAAGCACGAAATAGAAAGCTTTATTGAATGCGCATATTGTGAGGCGAAAAACTCGCCTTCTGCCTTATACTGCGAAAGAGCAGAATGCGGCAAGCCTCTGCTGCTTGGCAATGCACAGAAAGAGCTACAGAACCTGCTAAAGCAGCTTCGTGGCGGAAGAAAAGCCCTGATGCAGCAGATTCTTGACGACCCAGAATTTGAAAAAGAAATGCTGAGACGGATGGAAGAAAGAAAAGCCGAGCAGCAGCTGGCTAAAAATATAGTGGAGACGACTGGATTTTAGAATGGATTTTTACTTGTATAGATTTTTGCGTTGCTTATACTTCACAATAACGCAAAAATCTATAAGGAGTTTGCACAGCATGATGTAGTATAAGCTGCGCAAACGACTATATGATAAAATATAACAATTTTACAGCCCATTTACTTTTTTATTCTTCAGCCAATTTATAAAATCTACTATATTGTTCACTATGCCTTCATGATATTCTACACCTTTTTTTACAGTTGCTTTTGTAGCATCTGAAAAAGAACCTGTATTTTCTGTAAAGTTTTTCTGTTCTTCACTAGACCATACTATGTCTATGGAATCGCCTCCAGAAAACAAGTCAGACTTCATGAATTTTGAATATTTCTCTTGCAGGTCTGGAGAAATCGAAGGTAATTTGTCAAGATGCACGAGATTGGGAAATTTATGAAGCATATGAGAAGCTTCAAGTTCTCCAGAATGGTGTTCTTTGCTTTCCTTTATTTTATTTGCTATGGCAGAACCAATTTTTATTGGGTCTATTACTGCCATGAAAATGTGAGGCAGCTCATATTCCTTCAGGTTTCTAGTTGCGGAATGGAGCGCATCAAGATTCGTTATCTTGTGCCCGTTTAGTATGAGTATTTTTTTGAACCCGTGCTTTGCCAAACTTCTTATCACATCCTTCACATATTCTGCTACTACTTCAGTACGTATTGAGACTGTTCCTGCAAAAGCGAGATGATGTGGTGAGTCACCAAACCAAATAGGAGGCGTGACCAAAACGCCTGTCTGTCTGGCTGCATCTTCGGCAAGCGTTATTGCTGTATAAGTATCCAAGCCCAACGGCAAGGCAGGGCCGTGTTGTTCTGTGCTTCCTATTGGAACAATAACTATATCGTTTGTTTTCAGATATTCATCTACTTCAATCCATGTCATTTCATTCAGCCATATTTTTTCCATTTTAATCATCCCTAAAATAAGGCATTGGGTTTTGCGGCGTTATAATATATTTAGGATTTTCACCCAAAATTCTTTCTTGCCTTGCTTTTCTGAAATTATCAGCAACACGACGAAAGCTTCTATCATCACCAATGGACAATTTATGCAATCCTATATAGAGAACTTGCTGTTCTTTGTGTACATCTTCGTTATGTTCTGTATGACCGCTTTGAATATCAAATACATCATAACGCATTTCAGAAACTGATACATTTGACAAACCGCCTAATTGTTTTCTAAGAATTGAATAGTGCATTAGTCTAAGAAATTCACCCAAACTTTCTGACGACCTTGCTTCAGCCTCTTCTATAAATTGCCTAACTAAACCTTCGTAAAGGTTGTGTGAAAGTGTTTTGTAAGCATTTTTAATTCTTGTCATATCCAGATTAGATTTAGAAACGTAACTGGAACTACTATCAGAAATTCTTTGTCTCTTTGGTTTGCCTTTTATCTCTATATATACCTGCGTTGGTGAAAACGGGTTTTTACCAGATTGTTCCCTTTCATCAACAAGAGTCGGTTCAATTATAAAATTTTTCCCAATATTCTCTATAATCAACCTCAAGCCTGAATTATCAGGAAAATAAAATCCTGCGTGTATATCATATCCGAGATGTATTGACCGACCATCTATTTCACTTATAAGCCGAGAAACATCGATTACAGGGCATACCTGCTAATATTCTATCATGCTGAATCACAGCATACTTTGTTTCTTTAATTGCACCGATTTTCACCTTTTCTCATATTTTTCACCTCTATTTTCCATTAGATAAAATTTCTTTTTCCTCATATCTGAAATTACACCGTCTCTCAAGTACCTGTTTTTGTTGCTTCAGAATAGCTAGGTTATACCTAAGCGTTCTTTTGGAGAGTTTAGTTATCTGAAGAAGTTGTGGCAGAGTCTTAGGCGTAGATAAAGTCTTCTTAATCATTCGCAAGACAAAGACGTTCACCCATTTTTAACACCTTACCATAAACTGTATACAAAAGCTATTTAGCCTGTGCATAGCGGCAATTTTAGATAGTTTTATATATTGTAGATAAAGCTTTCTATTTATCCCTTCCCGACAATCATTCTCATGGACAAGATAAAGCTCTACTTGGACACAAACATGATTCTTGATTTTTTCATTAATCAGGCGTTGTACTTGAAAGGGAAAGGCGATGTAAAATTTCCAGAAAAGACAAAATTCATAATTGAAAACATTGACAAAATGGAATTAACCACTTCCTTTCTTACAAAAGCAGAAGTGATGAGAGAGCTTGTAACAGGGCATGATATAAGCATGCAAAATGTTGAAGAAATGTGGTCTGACCTTATGAAGTCCATGAAGAATCCGCATTACATGAAAAAATTCGAATTTGACGAAAAGCTTGTTGAAATGGCAGGCAAGCTTAGACTCAGGCTAAGAACATTGTTCAATTTTCAGCATCTGTACATGGCTATTGAAACAGACTCTTATATTTTGTCAGGAGATAACAATTTTATTGAAAAAATTAGGGAAAATCTTTTGTACGGCAAATCCATGACATACATATAACTAAGGCAGGCTATTTCTTAGTTTTGAGTTTGCCTTTTTTTGCATCTTCTGCGAGTTTTTTAAAAACGTCCTGATGCTTTTTTACAAATTCTTCAAATCTTTTCAAATTCTCGTTTTTTTCCTCATGCTTTTTCTGCATACAAAACACCTAGATATTCTATGAACATGAAAGTATTAAAAATAAAAAACACCATTCAAAGTTTTTCATTGGCTATTTTATGGTTATTTTTGGTCATTTTTAGCCAATTATGGTC
>JACQNW010000106.1 GCA_016202845.1 Candidatus Aenigmatarchaeota archaeon | reverse complement strand
TCTTCCTTTATATTGTTTCTTTGGATACATGAAAGACATAAAGTCTTTCTGTACAGGAAGAATTTGTTCTTCCTTGTATGGTAACATTTCTTGAGCGAACCGACGCCTTTGGCGTCCATACACTTAAAGAAAGGCTAGCCTCACATCAACTGCATAAATATTCTTTTCAGTAACAATCAAAGGATTTACGTCAAGCTCTGTTATTTTTTTACTTACTGCTAATTTGGAAACATTAACAAGAGCATTGGCCAAAAGCTTCTTGTTGGCTTTTATTCCGCCCCTCGCGCCTTCAATAATTGCCTTGAATTTTAGCTGCTCTATCATGTCCTCGGCTTCTTTTGGATCTATAGGGCATGCTCTAAAAACAATATCTTTCAGAATCTCAACATATTTGCCGCCAATGCCAAAAGCGATTATTGGTCCGAATGTGGCGTCATGCTTTATGCCAACAATAAGCTCATGACCCTTGATAAATTCCTGCAGAAGCAGCTTTCCATCTTTGATTTTCTTGATTGTTTTCTGTAGGTCATTAATAGCCTTTTCCAGCTCGCTGTCATTGTTAACAATCTTTACACCGCCAACATCGCTTTTGTGTATTGCTTGTTGAGAAATTAGTTTCAAAACAACAGGATATGTAAGCTTAAGCCTTTTCATAACAGCCTTGGCAGAATTAGTGCCTATAATATAGTCACTCTTTGGAACAGGCAACCCAATGAATTTATCAGACTCCTTGCCAAGAAGAAAATGTCGTCCATCTGCATTTTTCATAATAATAGTGGCATTCGCAATATTATTAAGGTTTATTTCAGTACTCCCGCATGTGTGTTCCGCCTTCTTAAGCCTGTCAAACAGAACGTCAGAACTGCTCTTTATAGCTGACCAACTTAATATTCAGGTATTACACAAATTGGTCACATATAGTAAACCAAGTTATAATATCCGGATTCTTTACTTGGTTAACTATAACACTCAATCACATGCGGGAGTACTGCAGCGATTTTATTTGATGAAGTTTATGCTTTTTTTGTGTTTTTTTAATTTAATGATATGTTGTTTATATGATTGAAAGCCTCTATGGCGTCAAACACGGTGGGATTAAAACATTTGGAGGCATTTTACTGGCTGGGCAACTTATTATAAGACCAAGCAATATAGAACTCATGAGAAAAACAGAACTATTCAACAAAGCTTAAATGTCAGAAACCTTCTTATACCCACCTGCCATCTTTCGGTGTATCGACATAGCATTTTTCCTTGTACTCACAATATCTGCACATCCATTGCGTCTTAAGGTTGCCGCGAGCTTCAGGTTCTGGAGGCAAGCCAACTCTTATGTGCTGGTTTAGGTTTCTGAACCGGGTTTCAACATCTTCAGCTGCCTTGGAATCATATCTTATTGGAAAGACCTTGCTTTCCAGGTCACTCTTGTTTATGTAAAGAAGAGCGCCGTCATGAATCCCAGTCACATGCATGTACAACTGGAGTTGTACAACATTTTCAGGTTTTGGCTCCCTTATCCAGCCTATGTCCTTGGCAGACTTCACTTCTATAAGCAGCTGCCTACCGTCTGCCTTTACTAATATTACATTGTCAATCCTGCCTGATATCAGGAAATCCTCTATCTCTCTTTTGAAAGGCAGTTCTGTAGAAACAAGTTCTATATGCGGATTCTTTTCGCTCTGGAGGACTTTAACCACAAATTCATGCATCATATTGCCTACTTCAAATATTTTTTTTAGCTTTGGATCAATTTGCTTTGGAAACTTGTAGGTGTACCACACTTTTCTTATACAAGAACCAATCTCCGATGGATAATAAGTGCCTTCGCTTTTAGGCTTGAACTCCCTGTGGAGATAATTGTCGATCATCTGATTGAAATCGATTGTCAAGTCTGGAGTAAGGTTGTTTGTGAAATCATCAATTGAACTGTCTGTGCCGTTTTGCATACCATAATTATACACAAATAGAAATTTATTTGACTAGGTCGGTGATTTTTTAACAAATCTTTTATAGTTTTGCAGCAATCATACATTAGCGTGATGTTCATGAAGGAAATGACTAAAGAGTTCTGGAATGACATGAATTGGGCAAGGTCAAATCATGGGAAACTTGCTAAAAAATACCCCGACTCGTGGGTAGCCATTGTAGACAAAAAAGTGGCAGCTCATGGCAAAAATCTTGGCGAAGTTAAAAAAGAAGCCATAAAAAAACCGGAAAAATTCACGTAGCTGTTTTTTTTACAGACACTGGAGAACATATATATGGCTTCTATTAAGCTTTATTTTGTTTCAAATATTTTAAT
>JACQNW010000007.1 GCA_016202845.1 Candidatus Aenigmatarchaeota archaeon | reverse complement strand
GGCGTGAACAGCGTCCATTTCCATCAACAAAAGGGTGAATGGAAACAAACTTCATTGAAAACAATGCAGCAAGTTCAAAAGGGTGCGTCAATTTTTTGCTTGATTTGTACCATTTCACTAAATTATCGACCATTTCTGGAACTTTTGAATGTTGTGGAAACCTGATATCTGAACCTACTATGAAGACAGGAATTTGCCTATATTTACCGGCATTAGCATCGTCTATATTTTTTAAAATTATAGAATGAAGTTTTAGAATAAATTTTTCATTAATTTCGCCACTGTATTTTAAAAGAAAATTGAGAGCTTCTTTTTGATTTTGCGCTTCATTTACTTCCCTTACACTAGCATTTTTGGGCACAATACCTTCATTAATTATCATAGAAGTTTCTTTCAAGCCAAGAGATGTGCCTTCTATTGCATTTGAATTATATGTTAGTTCAGTAAAAAACCATTCATTGAAATTTTCCAGCCCCGATTTGCCGCCTTTTTTTAGATATGCTTCAAATCTCATTTTTATATTTTCTATGGCTTCTATTTGGCTGCCTGTTAGGTAGTAGTGTTTTTGAAGTCCGTTTTCAAACTTTTCTAGCGCTTCATTCATTCTGTCCTCAGTAATTCTACCTTCACCTATGTATTTTCTTAGTTTCTTCCATTTTTTTCCATTTCTTACAGTTTTTACTAAGTAATTGTACTTTTTCCCTTGTCTTTCCTGAACTTCGTGATATGTCATAAGGAATACATATGGGCACAAATATTTAAAGATTAAAATTTGTGGACATATAGAGGCGCTGGGATGCTTGCAACAGAAAAGGGTGCAAAGCTGGGTTTACCCTGCTATTTCTAGATGCGTGTTAATTACTCTAATAAGTTCATGTTTTGTTGGGTTCCAGTTATTTCCTCTTGGTTGTGTAATATCAGTTGGAATGTTTCTAGGAGGACACTGAATCCAAACAGTATTAAATTCACCCATTGATTCTATGGCTTCCCCTACATAATTATTCTCTTCATTTGAAGGCACAATAAATGTAGTATTGACAACCTTCATTGGAAATCCAAAGCTTGCATTGAATACAGGATTCTTCATATTATGAGATGCGAAGCCTGTATATATACCTGTGAGATAGACATTTGGATCGGCAGTTGGTATGTACACTCCTGTTTTCTCTCTATACCCGCAATACCGGTCTGATGGCCATCTTAACTCTTGATGCTTTTTTCTTCCAATTAAATAAGGAAACACATGATCTTTTGTAACAAGCAATGAGCCTACAGGCATCGCAACATAACTGTCATGTAACTGCCCTGCTTTTTCTAATATTTCTGCAAGTTCCTCTTCATTAGGCGGTTGAGGTACTTCCCACGCACTTGAGAAGCATGAGTTTGTCCAATTTAATAATCTGTCAGCATACGCGCCTCTAAATTCAGTGAGAAATTCATCACGGTCCAGAACCTGATTCCCTTCTCCATCTTTTCTGGGGTTTTTAACATAACCATCTTTTGCAATTTCAGCAATCCGCTTAAGATCATGTGCACCTATTCCAATTACAACACCTTCTCCTTCAAGCTTGTAGAGCATGTCATCAGTGTCAAGAACTTTTCTTTCCCAATCGGCGGGCGGTGTTGTATCTTTCAAATTTTCTGCATAATGCTCAATTAGTCGGCGGGCTGCATCAATAGCATCTTGTCTGAAATTACCCTTGCTAACAAAATGAGCGCCTGTTCCAAAACGTTCAGTTCTCAAATCTACTCTGACTTCGTAGAATGAATCGGTTTTCCCAAGGCAGTAATTTAGCATGTGACCTACATATCCACCTTCTGATATCCTGTTAAATCGTTCATCTCTTACCATACTATAGCCTTTAATGTGATGGCTAAAACTTATTTAAAATGGAGCGCTGGGAGGGTATGTTGAGGATTAGAAAGACGCTGTCTCCCTAATGTTACTTAGCAAAAGGCGAATTTAAGGATTTTGGCTATATATGACCACATGCCTTTACAGACAAGCTTACTAACGTCTGATGCAATTGCTTCCACGTATGAAAGACTAATTTCTGTATATAGACGCATTGGAATGACAGACGATGAAGTACAGAAACAGTTGACTGTTTATGGTAGAGCGCCTTTACAAATTCATAGAGAATCGTGGAGTGTTAATGAACGAGGAGTTCATGAAAGATTTCTTAACGATGGCGAACAAGTCACCGTTAGATTAGATTATATTTATTCTACAGGAAACACAACGGGAGATGTAGAGCGAGTGCATAAGTATGGAATTATTTTGTTTAGCGATGACCGACGCGCTAAAGTATTTACTGTGGGTTTTTTGGAAGGGTATGAGCCTAAGCCTCCAGGCGAATATCCAATAACAGAAGCATTTCAAACAATTGTAGGTGATTTTACTATGCCTTGGGAAACTGAAAGCCGTATGTTTTTCCAAAACACGCCAAGATGGGACTATCCACGCCTTTTTAGAAGCACACAGTTCCGACTTCATGAATATATAGACTCAGAAAAATTCGCTAATTTTCATCAAAGAGTCAAAAAATTAGATAAAGCAACAGCAAGATTTTTAAGTGTTAGAACGGCTCATGATAAACTTATAGAATCCGAAGAATTTGAATTAGCTATTTTGATTGATTGTGGATTATTGAAAGAATATGGGGGCAATTTTGCCAATCCCGCAATGACAGCATGATAAAATTTGAATCACACAGGCTCTACAATAATCCTGTTCTTTTCTACTATCAGATTAACTTCCTTGCCGCTTTTAAGCTTCATCTGGTTTTCAACTGATTTAGGTATTCGTATTATAAGAGAACCGCCTATTTCCCCTAATTTTCTTGTTACGACAGTCTTTATTGACTTTTCTTTCTTGCGCAAAGCTTCCCTCATTTGTTCTTCTGTAAACTCGACATCTCCGCATTTTTCACACTTGTAACCTTTGCTTTTAATGCCTTCGGCTATTTCTACCTCTTCAATGTTCATCTTGCCGCCGCACTCACATGTATAGTTCTTCATATTTGCCACCGATTGTTATTACCTTGAACTTGTCTGGAAGTTCTTTCACAACAAGAACAATTCCAGACTCTGATTTCACTTTGTAGACATTTTTTTGTTGTTCCCATCTTCCTGTATTCAGTATGTTGTTTACGATATCCAAGTGATCTTCTCTGAATAACTTATTAAGCAAGTGCATTGAATATGTAACGTCCTTGCCTCTTATTTGCATATAAGACCACTAATATCATTTTAATATTAAATTAGTATTAAAGTATTTATAAGCGCTGGGAGGGAGATTTGAACTCCCGCTCCCTTTCGAGAACAAGCTCCATGTGGACAGACGCTTTGCGTCAATCTGTTCCAGGCTTGCGCATCTGGCCAGCTAATATTTGTTTTCTTTGATACGGTAACTTTCATGGCGAACCGACGCTTTTAGCGTCAACACACACAAAGAAAGCTAGCCTTAGGCCACTCTGCCATCCCAGCAAACTTTTTCCTAAAAAGTTTGATCAAAAATTATCATATATTATTTAAATAGGGTCAAGGGTAAGGGTATTTATGAAGCTGAGTTTCAGCTTCCTTTCAAACAAGGTGTTCGAAATGAAATCAGACTTTGGAAAGACAATATCATCAGCAATAAAATACTCTGCGGTGCCGAAGAGGATGCTGCCATTTTTCATACTTCTTCTGCCGTACATTGCCGCATTGATCTTGTTTTTGGACAATGCCGGAGTAATAATCCAGGCTTTTTTAACAAGAAATATCGGTTCCATAGCATCGCTACTAGGATTTGCTTTGGGATTTGTCATTCTTGCAGTAATAATCGGTTTGATGACGCTCTGGCTTAACACGCTCGTAGTCGAAAATTCCAAGAGATACTGGCAAGGCTCAACAAAAAGGCTCTTGTCAGAAGAGAGAAAGGCCGTGAAAGGCACATTCTTAAATGCATTCATCGGGACTGTCGCAGTCGCAGTAATTTCCATGATAGTAAGCATGATTCCGTTCGTTGGATGGTTATTAGGAATAATAATAGGCCTGATGTTTTTTGCTTATCTCCCTGCAAGCGTGCTTAACAGAACCAATGGCCTTAAGGAAAGCTATGAAATCTTCATGGAAAACAAGCTTGAGACTTTTGCCTTCTGGATAGTGCTTGCTGTAATCTCCCTTGTTTTTATTGCAATTGCATTGATACCGGCACTGATAGCTTTAATGGCGGCGGCAGGCGGCGCGCTATTCACAGCGCTTGCGGCAGGCTCTGGATTCACAGGCGTTTTTGCAGCGATCAAATCACATTTAGTCATAGTAGCAATAGGCGGCATTATAAGTGCTTTCCTGTTTTCTTTTGTCACACTATTTGACACAAGCGCAAAAACAATGTATTATCTGCAAATGGCTGGGAAAAAGAAACGAAGCTAGTATTGTTCGGCTTCTTCTATGATCATTTTTGGAATATCCTGTGTTACAAACCCGAATCTAAGCCTGCAATTTTTGCAGTCAAGCTTGTGCCTTGCCATTTTCAGCTCCCCTTTGCACCTGGGACAAACCACGATTGAAAGCAAATCTTTGGGCATAACTATAGTGAAAGACATAAGTATTTGAACAAATAGCATGCCTTTCCCACTATAAAAACTACAACTATTTAGTTTTTGCTATAACTCTGTCGATCTTCATAATAATTCCTTTTTCTTTAATATTATCTACATTTGCAGTGCCAAGAGCAAGCAGTTTTTTCTGATTCATTATCGCAACCAGGCCATCTTTGTCAAATTTGTCTGTTTTTTTGACGGCTTGTAAATACAAAGGAGAGCCGTGAAGCACTGAAAAAACTGCAGAATCCTTTATTTCCATCTTAGGCAGGTGTTGAATTGCAGTCTCAACGGGCAGGATAAATTTTTCTAAATTTGTGCTGTTTTTAGTTTCCTTAAATTCCGCATATGCATCTGCAAGGTCATGGATTTTCACTGCCTGTTTCTCTGAAAAGCCTCCGACTTTTGTTCTTCGCAATTCTGCCATATGAGCGCCACCCAGCATACCCCCGATCTGGTGGCAGATAACTCTTATGTATGTGCCAGCTTCAACTTTTGTCTTGAACAGTACATTCCTTCCATCTTTTTCAAGCACATCAAAAAAATACACGGTGCGCTCTCTTTCTTTTCTTGCGACAGCAGACCTCACAGGAGGCATTTGTTTTATCCGCCCGATAAATTTCTTTACTGCATTGTTCAGGTCATTGCCAGAAACATCCTTATGCAAGCGCATTATGCCGACATATTCCTTGTCTAGGTGCTGCAAAGCCGGCATGATCTTTGTCGCATTGTTCAATGCTATAGGCAAGACGCCTGAAACCATGGGATCAAGCGTGCCGCTATGGCCTGCGAGCTTTGCTCCAAGTATTTTCTTTACAGTTGCAGTGACGTCCCTGCTGGTTGGACCCTGCCATTTATCAAGGATTATAATCGCATTTTCCAGCAGATCTTGTATTTCCATGTATTATCCTGTAAGACTATACTTTTATTATAGCTGACCAACTTAGTATTTTGGATGTTATTATAAGTTGGTCACATATAGTGAAGCAAATTATAATATCGGGATTATTTGTTTGGTCCACTATAAGCACTCATATGT
>JACQNW010000105.1 GCA_016202845.1 Candidatus Aenigmatarchaeota archaeon | reverse complement strand
TCTATTAACACACAAGAATGGAATATTTTTGTTATTTTCATAAAATCTTCACGTCCAATCCTTTTACTCTAGAAAAATCGTTGTCAAAAGTCACTAGCTTCATTTTGTTTGCGATTGCTATAGAAGCAATAAACATATCAAAGATTCCAATTTTGTTGCCGGATTTTGTAAGATATTTGTCAATTGTCGCGCTTTCTTCTGCACAGGCTTTATCATAATTTATCATATTTATTCCGTTAACAAATTTTTTTGATGATTCATCTTCATCTGACAACCCAAACAGTATTTCATGCGCAGTAAAAGGCGATATTGCAATCTCCTCATCGCCTATAAATGACAATGCTATGTCAAGCCTTTTTCCTTCTGTCATCATTTCTATTGCGACCGAACTGTCTAGCAAGTACACGTTTTCTCTCCTCCATGTCTTTGTCAAACCTTTTTCTAACGTCTTCCGATGCTTTCAAAAGCTTTTCCGTGTCAGCGCCTTTCAAAAGCCCTACAATTGAACGTCCTGTTGATTTCTTTTCAGAAGATAGCCTGACAAATAAGTCGCTGAAGCTTTCGCTTTCTCTTTTCATCCGTTTTATGCTTTCATAAGCATTTTCTGTAACCGTAATAGTTTTCACAGCCATACTATGTTTATGTTTGAACATACATTTAAAGTCTAATTAAGCTTTATATACTACTTAGTAGTAATTATTATTATAATGTCTTATATTTGCATAGCGAGCCAAGAAGGATAGGCATAGCAATCTTCCGTAATTCATTTCCTCTTCTTTTGCATTGCAAAAAGCTTTTCTATGTCCTTTACTGTGTTCGCGTCTTTCGGGGATTTATCATCCCTTAGACGCAATAATCTTGGAAATCTAAGGGCAAATCCTGAAGGGTATTTTGGCGACCGCTGTATTTCTTCATAGCCAATTTCTATAACAATCTCTGGCCTTATCCTGGCTATTTTTTCCTTCTCTTCTATTATCAAAGGCTTTAGCTTTTTTGTCAGCTGCTCCAGCTGATCTTCTGTAAATCCTGAAGCCATCCGGCCTGTCTCCAATAATTCACTTCCTGATCTTGCAGCAAGAATCATGGATGACAGCCATTTCGCTCTTTTTCCTTCACCCCATTCGGCACCAACAACAACAAGATCCAGGGGCTCCATTATGGGCTTTATTTTCAGCCAGAAGCCAACCCTTTTTCCAGGCTGGTAAGATGCAGAAAGATTTTTCACCATTACGCCTTCCTGACCCATTTTCAAAGAATTCTGATAGAATTTTTCTGCTTTTTCATAGTCATTGGTTTCTATGGTGTCTGCAAAACAGAAACTTTTGTTTTCTTTTATTATTTTTTTCAGCTCTTGCCACCTTTCTTTCAATGGATTGTTCATTAGAGATTTTCCATTAAGGTAGATTACATCAAACAAGTTTACCTGAACCTGTATATCCCTGACCATCTTATCAATATCATGCTTTCTTTGTATGCGCCTTGATAACGACTGGAAAGGCTGCGGGTTTCCTTTAGAATCAACAGCAATAACCTCTCCCTCTATTATGCACTGCTTTGCATTGACATTTGCCTTTACCATCTGTTCTATATCAGGAAACTGATGTGTAACCTCGTCCAATCGCCTAGAAAATACCCTGACTTTATTGCCGTCCTTGTGACATTGCACGCGAAAACCATCATATTTAGTCTGAACCAAAGGCTCTTTGAAAGCTTCCATAGCTTCTTTCAAATCTGCAGCACTTTCTGCAAGCATGACCCTTATCGGCTGGAATAATTTTGCATCCGCCTTCAAATCCCCCTTCTGAGCCATTTCAGCCACAAGTCCAAAGTCGCCTAGAACATTAAAAGCGTGCTCTACTTCCTTAGGCTCTTTTTCAAAAGCCAAGGCTATTGCATCCCTGACTATGCCTTCGGCCACGCCAATGCGCATGCCTCCAATAACAGTCCTTACTATATAGCGAGCCTCCTTTGGAGAGGCGTGAGAAAGCAGTTCTACCACAAGATCAACCTTTCGTTCCTGAGACCCTTTCCCAGTCAGATTTGGCAATTCCTTGAGATTGCTAAAAACTTTTTCAACTGTAAGCACATGGCTGCCAAGAGAAACCTGCTTCTTTTTTTGCATTAAATGTTCAGCTGTCAAACCAAGATCGCCTGTTTCCTTGAATGTTTTGTTTACTGCGTCCAATGAAGACCCGGATGATTTTGCTATTATTTTTTTCATCAGACCTCTCGCTAAGCCCAGATCAAGCGAGCCTGCAGGAAAAACAGAGCCTGTTGACATCATCACGACTTTGCCTATGCTACTGTCGGATTTTTTATAAAATTCTGCAAGCACGTCCCTTTTTTCCAGCTTCTTAGCAGTGCTTTCAAGCTTTTCATACAAATCAGCCAGCTTAGAATATTGCATGTGATAAAATTGTTTTGCGAGTTTTAATCTGGCTTTTTTTGGCCTTCAGCCTGCTATTGATGATTGCCTTGAGATTTGTTGCGCAAGTCTTTCCCAATAGCCGGCCATGTCTTCGTGCCCGTCTTCGCGCGCCCTTTTTACAGCCCTTTCCAAATAAGAAATATCAAAATTGCTTTGAAGCTCTAGCGCGAATACATAGTGAACTATGTTTTGAAGCCATTGTCCGAGAGCATAAACCTGCTTTGTTTCAGGCTTGCAATAATCATCAAACATACGATAAACAGCTTTGAGCGCTCTCGTGGTATCTTTTATTTGCCTTCTTTTGAGAAGCCTTTCCATGAATGCAAAATCTGCAAGCACCTCTCCCGTTCCCCCTGAAGACGCATATGAATCATTTGTTATCCGTTGTGAAAGAACGCCTGCAACATATTCCAACTCAGGCTCTGTTGATCTATCAATGAACTCGTCAAAAACTTCGGCCTGAAAACCCATGAAATAGCGCTGTGTTTTTACTGAATCATATAGGCAAACTGCATCTTCATGCATAGGTTCTTAGTGTATTTTTTAGCTTTTTAAATGTTCAGTTTTAAGTAAAGTGAGTAATATTCAGAGACTAAGGTCTTTGTGATCTCCAAAAGTGTATGATGCCTAATGGCGTCTGTTCTCCCTGGAGTATTGTAAAGACCTTATTCAAATAATATCAGAAGATAAGTCTTTATGACCTCCATTTCTTTGGAGTTTTGTAAAGACCTTTCTTCGTAAGAAAGGCATTTACTATGGCAGTAAAAAAACAATGGTATGAAATCACGGCTCCGAAAATGTTCGGAGCTCCTGTTATTGCAGAAACATTGGCGGCAGATCCAAAACAGCTAGTGGGCAGAACACTTTTTGTAAGCCTGCCGGAGATTTCAGAGGATTTTGCCAAATTCTATGTAAAACTAAAGGTCCAGGTTGAATCTGTAGAAGGTTCAAAAGCAAACACAAAGCTTGTCGGCCACGACGTGATGAGGGAAAGAATCTACAGGATGGTCCAGAGATACATCAGAAGAGTGGACTGCATACAGGACGTAACGACAAAAGACGGGGTAAAGCTAAGGATAAAGACGCTGCTTATACTGATCAAAAGAGTGGGCACTTCTAAGAAGGACGCTGCACGAAAGATGTGCAAGGAATTTGTCGCAGAAGTCGCAAAAGAAACAGACTGCGAAGACCTCATGTTCATGATAATCAAGGGCGAACTACAGCAGATGGTAAGAAGGCAGTGCAGCAAGGCTTATCCTATAGGAAATATCGAGATCAGAAAAACAGAAGTATTGTCAGGAACCATAAACCCGTCCACTGTTGAAAAGAAGGCCGTGAAAAGAAGCCCGGGAAGAACCCTGGATCTCAAGCAAAGACCTGAAAGAAAAACCAAGAAGGAAGAAGAACAGACTCCAGTTAACGATGCTAAAACACCAACACATATAAAGGTTCCAATACACACAGAAGAAGATTAAATTTCTTAATAATTAATTCTGCCAGAAACTTATGTTGCCTGACAAACTTTTTGCCAAAAAACGTCTGATTTCTTCGTGGCTTGCTTCTGGTACAGTTTCTACATTTGTTTTTGTTACTCCATCTTTCGTATATGTTTTTCTGACAAATCCTGCAACATAAAAGTAGTCTGATTTAAGGAATGAATTATAGCCGCGCAGGATCAGCAATTCTCCTGCTTCCGTCTGAACAAACGAATGGTCTTCTATTGAAGCAGTAGCTTCGGTTACAATCAAGCCCAATACCGGATACTTGCTTCTACATACGCGGTGACAATAAGTCATTTCTGCCATTTTTTCACCTTTTTTAATTCAACCAAAAGTATTCTTCTTTTTACAACTGCAAGCTATTAAAAATTAAACAATGCTTGCTCTTTTTTTCCATTTCTGGCAGCGTGCCTGTCGGACATATAGATATTTGCGCAGCACAATGTAGCATAAGCTGTGCAAACGACTATACTTACCTGAATTCATGCCGTGCATTTACAGCTGAAGATATCCATAGCATGCCTGCGACAAGGAAAAGCACGAAAGATATTATTGCCGACAAGACAAAGCTTGCCGTGTTCGTGCCCTCCACCCACTGCAGGTTTCCTGCTATTACAGCGCCCGCAAAGAAAAATATAGCGCCCAATATCCACAATCCGTGCACGTGGAAATCATAGCTCATTGTTTAGCCTCCCCTAATTCGCTGACCCCGTTGCCATAATCCCAGCGAATAAAATCAAGAGTTCCGTCGGTCCCCAAATCAACATACCCAATTTTAAAATCGCCTTCAAGCACATACGTTATTCCGCACGGCGATCTTTTCACTTTCAGACTTTTACAGTCTATTCCCAAGGCAGCGTAGCTTTGGGACGGGGCTGCCAGCGCCAGCGAAAGGAATGCCGTCTTTGCAAATTTGCTTAAGTACTCCATACAATCACCCTTAATAAGTGACAAAAAAGCTTAAATACGTGAAGCTTTCCTTCTCAGACTATCTTCTGAAACTATGTGAAAATGGCGATTAATCATTCCCAGAAACAAATATTTTGAAAGCCCTGTTTTTCCAGCGTTGCCACGACGGCGTCGGTTTCGCCGGCTGCGAACCTCTTTCCCCTGTAGAACAGAGGCTGCCTTAAAGGGCCTCTTGTTTCGATATGTTCTATCAAGCCAGGCACGTATGTCCGCCCGTCTTTTACAATCAGGAGCACATATTTGTTTCCAAAACGAACCTCGCGCAATTCCATAAGCGGGTCTCCAGTAAAATCATAATCTGGCGCATAAACAAAATCTGTCATTTTCAAACACCTTTATTTTCTTGGTTTCTTAGAAGCAGTTTTTTCTTTGGGAGAAGCAGGCTCTTTGCCTTCTATCAGGTGCCTTAGGTCCTGGACAAATCTTCTTACGTACTCGCGATGGAGCTCTACGTCCCTCTGCGGTATTTCCCCGACCTTGTCCTCGTCGAGCATTTTCCTCATGGTAACAACGCGCTTGAATACGTCTGTGAAATATGGATCAACATGCTTCTGGTCGACCAAATATGATTTTACCGCTGTAGGCAGATCCTTCGGATCTGGAGGCAGTTTTTGTAATTTCTTCAGGGCTGCAACAGCAGCCTTAATCATGACTTCATAATTCTTTTCAACCATGGTCTCCTTTTTCTTCTTCTGCAGCTGAAGCAGCAGCTGCTCCATTCTTGACACATACTGCTTTGCTTTCTGGACAAACTCGTCAAGCTGCGGACCTGCCAGGTCTTTCACTTCCTTGTGCTCGACCTGCTTTCTGAAATTTATTACAGATTCCAAATCATGAAGATAATTTTCCTCCAAGAGCTTTGTCTCGACCAGATGTTCCTTGACATCAAGAGGCGTGTGCTTTGGCGAAGGCGGGTTCAAGCCAATGTACATCAAGACAGCCTGCGATGTGTTGAGCATTGCATAGTAAAGGTCTTCTGCAACCATGTACAGCTTTGCTGTCTCCACCCTGTTTATTTTCTGGGGCGCTGTCTCCATGAATTTTTCAACAGCTTCAAGTGTTGTGGGTATTTTTCCAAGCTCAAGCAGTTTTCTCACAGGTATGAAAAATCCAGTATCATAAAGAGCCCACCCGTCCCTTACTATTGTGAAAAGCAAAGGATGGCCGATCCTTGCCATGTCCCAGAATTCTGTCAAAGACCATGCAGGCTGGACAGTAATGTCTTCTGATATCTTTTTTGCCATATAATACAGATCATCATCAAACTGGTCCTTCATTTCCGGAGTGAAGCGGGCTGCTATGTCATCGTACATGACGAGCATGTCTATGTCTGATTTTTCATGAAAATCTCCTCTTGTAAAAGAGCCAAAAAGTATGACAGCTTTTATCCAGTCCTTGTATCTCTTCATTACTTCGTCCTTGAACTTGTTTGCAAGTGCAATTTGCTTCTTTTGAAGCTCTTCCAGTTTCTTCCTCCTGTCCTCTTCTGCCTTTGTAAGCTTTTCCGGGGCTTTTTGTGCAGGAGGAAGCTGTGACGCGCCTACATTAGGATTTATGTCAGGCAATGACTTGGCAGCCCGACTCGCCCCACTACCTTTCTTAGTTTTTTTAACCACCATAACAAAATCAACTACAATAGTCTTGGGCGTAAAGATTATAAATGCTTGTTTGCCTTCTATGAGCACTTCCGCATCTTCAAATCTACAAGCTGCATTTTAAATACTTTTGCTACTTAGTAATGGTATGAAGAACATTACCAAGGGGTTTTTAGGTTCAGCCCTTTTGCTTGCCGGCAGCATTTCTTCCGGCGCGGAAAAGCGCTCGCCGCTTAGAGAACTGTCGCCTGAAGAATTCATGCCTGCATGGGAAGCTGTATGTGAAGTTGCCGAATGCGCCGAGCACATAGGCAAACCTCCCGCTGTTTATGTTGTCAGCGGCGGGCGTATTGATGAATTTTGCGGAGGGGAATCCGGGGGCGCGTGTTACGATAATGATGTTAATGCTGTTTATATTGGCGACGAAATTTATTTCACTGGTACTGGACGGCACGATATTCGCTTTGTTCTCCCACACGAGTTCGCGCATGCAATAGCCAGAAAATGCTTGCAGATCCCTACTATCATAAATACACAGGAATATGCTGATGGTTTAGCAGATAGGGCTATTAAACGGCTCGGCCAAAAAAGGAAACCAGCCAAGCGGCTAAAAAACCCTAAAAAAGAAAGCTATAGGCAAAAATTTTCTTACAATTTAACATACGAGCGCGGGTTTAAAGCATTATGGAATGCAAGCACATTGGCTGTAACATGCGCGTCGCGTCCTGAACAACCGACGACATTGCTTGGCGAAAGATTGCCCCTAATATGCGACGGTGCTCAAAACGCTTGTTATCAGAAAGAACCTAATGTCGTATATATTGATTCTCTTAAGCGTGAACCAATTGCTGAAGCATATACAGCAGCTGCGATAGCTAAGTGCGGCAGGGGCGGCATAGGAAGCGACAGTATGAGAGAAGCGACAAAACGGACTATCGAAATTTTTAATAACGGCCCTACTAATGGCCACATTTACATGGGGCAATGAAATCCCATCATTGTTATCCACAATTAAAGTTAGAAAGAAAAGGCTCACCTGAACTTAGCCCTGTCCCATTCTTTCTGTTTGCCCTTCTCTATCGCTGATCTTGAAAGGAATGTATGCGCTTCCTCTGGTATGACCAGCAACCCTTCCAAAGGCTTGTATGCATTTTCGCGCACGGCAGTCATTTCCCTTGCCCAGACATCCTTGTTCTGGTAAGATATGCCAAAGAACTCAAGAGGCAATTCTTTTGGCGGGATGTCTTTATCCAGATATTCTGCTATCAGGCGCAATGCTGAAACACTGTCTTCCAGAACTTCCAAGTGAGTAGCGCCTCGTCCTGTTCTTCCGCTGCCTCGTTCAAATATCATCCACGTGTCCTTGAAACCTTTTTTTCTCAACTCGTAGATCCACGCGTAAAGAATTTCCTGCGCCCTGCTGCCTCTGGCTATCGGGATGTGAGCAGTACCGTAATATGCAATAGGCTTTCCTAAGTGCAGAAGCCCGACATAAGAGCCGAAATTGCCTGGCGCCTGCTCAATTATTTTGCCCGGATTAAGCTGGTGAGAAATCATGTGCTCAAAGTCCAGGCACAGCTGTATGTTTGAAGATCCTAATTTCTTCAAAAGATGATAAGCATGCAAAGGATTGAACAACCTGTACAGGCCTTCGCCCCCTTCCGGGCCTTCAGGCACTTCAAACAATAACTTTACGCCGGTCTTGTTGCAGAATTCGAGTATGCTCATTCCTTGAAGGAATCTCTTGTTTGCATCATGGTCTTTTCTTGTAACATGACCTTCAAGATATTTTGCAGCAACAGCGGCATGGAAAAGATTTTCACTTTCAAATAACAAACTTTTAGGATCTCTTCCTTCTGCAATTTGTTGCCATAAAGAATCGTTTGTGCCTTTCATGTAAGCAGCTACAATCTGATAAGCACCAATTTCTCCTTCTTCAATGAGAAAAGGCGCTATTGAGACATCCGGGTTTGCCGTGCTCCAGACTTCATAATGGAAGTTTGGATCATTTTGAATCCTATTAACCAAACTGTCTAAAAGCTTTTTTTGTTCTCTTTTTATCTCATCTATGTAACGATCTTTCTGGTCTTGTGGCAAATTGCTTTGGTTGACTCTATTTATTTCCCTTAAAAATTGCGGATCACTCTCCACTTGTTTTGTAATCTTTTCCTTATATTCCTCAAAGAGCTTCTCTGTTTTGTCAGAATACTGCACAGCATAGTGTCCTGGGATTCTCTGAAATGCTGTTTGTTTTGCTAATTCATTTTTTTCTGCAGTTCTTGCAAGAACCTTGCCGTCCCAGCCAACTACAGGCATCTGTTGGCCCAAAAGTCTCTGTGATTCATACTCTCTTGATGAGAGCAATTTGTTTGCAGAAAGATGTACATTGACAAACTTTGCGCCGAATTTGTCTGCAAAAGACAAAGTTTCACACAAGCGCAGGTGAGACTGATTCCATACAGCTCTTGAGCCCGAATCCAGAGACATGAGCTCGCCGATCTCGCCGTGTATGCCGACTTCCATGCCGTATTTTTTAATGACCCTCTTGACCATCTTTTCTATTTCAGGCTCGTAGAATTCTGCTGTGGTGTCTACATCTATCTGGACCATTCTTACGCCTGCTGTGCCGCCCCATCCGATGATTTTCTGGACAAAGCCCAGCAGGCCCGGGTCTTTCCCGACCCTATACATACCAGTGGATATTCCAACCTTGTACGCCATAATACATCACTTTCTTACGAAGAAAGGCCTCTATGAGACCCCAAAGAAATGGAGATCATAAAGAACTAACCTCTTGATTATTATTGTAATAACTGTTGCATGAAATAAAGGTTTTTTGTGCATCAATTTCAAAATTCCTGTCTTCATATGGCGACTACGTCGCTAGGCTGTGGGACAAAAATAATCAATATTTTCTTTAGAATGATTACAAACGCCTTATGTCCTATGTATTTTTTTGAAGCGTCAACTTT
>JACQNW010000104.1 GCA_016202845.1 Candidatus Aenigmatarchaeota archaeon | reverse complement strand
CTTTGCTGACATACATGAATGATAAGTAAATTCTGTTTGCATTATTTATTTGGTTCAGTGTAAAAAAGAACTACACCGCAAGGGAACTTGGCAAAAGAAAGGCAATTTATCTTGCAAGTTAGAGCTTTATTTATATTGGGCGCATCAATAAAATACTCATGGTATGGGCACGAACAAAGTTGCTTATATGGGATTATATATTCGAGCCGGTCAAGGACATAGAAATAGCCTACCAGGGCCCAAATCCGCAGAAATTCTACAAAAAAGTAAACGAGCTGATAAGGACCATTTTCAACGTTCCTGATGCGTACGTCCAGGAAAAGTCATACGACTGGGAAAAAGGGAAAGACACGGAAAGGTTTGAGATTTCATGGGAAGTAAATAAGATCCTTGACACGTTCAGTTTCATCACAATAGAGGTCGACTTGAAGGGCTTTGCTGTTGCCGGCGAGGGAAAAGCCGGAATAAAAATAAAGCCGAGACTGATAACAGAGTATCCGCAGGACACTGTATGGCAGCAGAGCATTCTTTATGAAATGACGCGAAGATTCTGGCACAAGATGTTCTACCACAAGAAAAGAATGGAATATCTTAATTTTGGCAAAGAGCTTATCACAAGCTTTGAAAGTGCCATAAAGCATTTTGGGGAAAACCTGAGGGAAGGTCAGACAACACAAGCCTCATAAGCCCTTTCTTGTGTGTTCAAAGAAAACTGAAGAAAAATTGATTCTTTTAATATAAGAGCCTATTATTATTATGGGATCAATAGAGATAACTGAAGACATACTGGCGCCAGGCGACACTTTAACATTAAAGTACAAAGGCAAAAATCCTTTTCTGGCCGTCAGCATAACGCCCGGATTGATAAAAGACCTGATGAAAATATCATCCAAAGATCTTTTTGAACACCACATAAAATGGGATGTCACGTCTGACCCGAGGGATTTTTACGGCAAGTGGATGGGCAAGAGAGGAGAAGACAAGTGGACAAGGTCCTTCATCAGGGTCATAATTCAGGGACAGCAGAGCTCAAAGGAAAAAGAAGGATGGTGCACAATACAGCTGAAAGGATTTATGAGAACAAAATACGAATACGCAAATTTCATTCAAAAATGGTTCTGGTGGTTTTTCAACAGGTCTTTCTATTACAAGCAAAGGCGAATGTACCTTGATGCAAACAAAGACACGATGCTTGAATTGAAGCGGTCACTGCAGAATGCTCTGGGCAATGCACCTGAGGGCCAATTCTGAATCAGAAAAGAAGAACTGCAGGGAAAAATATTATATACCACAGCCATACTAAGAATAAATAAAGAAATAAAAATAGAGGACTTTGAATAATATACACTTTATCCAAAGCCCTTATATTGAAGGACCTTTACAAGACCCAATGTTTTGTTGGCTAAAGCAAAGCTTTGCCGACATACGTGATGCAAAGATGATCACGATATCTTGGAGTAATGTAAAGACCTTCTTTTCCATCTGCAAAGAAGGCATTTACTATGGCAAAGTTCATACTGTCTGATTTTTCAAGGGGATGGATGGAAGGATTTTTCAAGAAAGAGGATTTCAGTAAATTTGCAGGCATAAGAGGCAGATGGAACGGCCATGCGATAGCAGGCGCATATCTGGAAAGGGCGACTGAGATAGATTTCACAGGTCCTCCCGGTTCTGTTATCGGCCTTTATTACTCGTTAATGTTCCAGTTGGGCAAGTGGGAATGGCAGACAGCAAAGGCAGACGAGTGGATAGAAGTTTCGCCAACTCATGCCCAATATTATCAGCTTACGCACAAGCAGAAGGAAGATCTTGAAAACAAGATCAAGTCAGGATTGGCAAGCGCTTCGCAGTCAGTGGCAGACCTGGAGCTGATGAAGCATGACGAGAGAAAATACAAGGAATTCCTTCACTATCTGGGCTACAAGACTTACAGCGAGCTCAGGGCAGCAGGAAAAAAGACAAGGAATGTTCCTCCGGAAGAAATGGATTTGATAGATGTGGACATGAGCATGGATGAAAAGGAAAGGCAGAAAGCTATCGACAATCATTCTCTGAGGGCTGTTTTCATAGACCAGGTTGACATGCACACAGGCGAGGGCATTTCTATCAGGAGCATTGTTTCAAGATGGCCGACATTGATCTCTGATTTTATGCGAATGGACGACGGCGACATAGACGTTGAAAAAGCAATGAAGAAGCTTGACATATCCAGGGCTGAAGCAGTGGTATTGGTAACAAAAAACAAGCTGTATAATGAATGGAAAAAATTGTTTTTGCCTGAAATAAGAAACAGGTACAGGCGCATAACAGAGCTTGTCAGGAGCAGGAATGCAAGCGTTGACAGTTACAGAAAATGGCTAGAGCCTTATATAATGAGGCATAAGATGCTTGAAGAGGGCATGGCAGATCAGGGCAGGAGATCTGGCCATCTTAAAAGTTTCATGAGCGTTCAAGGACAAGCCATAGCTTATTCAAACATAGAGATATGGGCATGGAAGGATTTTCTCACGCCCGAAGTTTTCAAGATGCCCGGGGAGCTTGCTGCAAAAAAACCAATACCCATCGTGGACCCATGGACAAAAAAAGAGCTTATCTTTAATGAAAAGTACGGTCTTATTGCAGACCACCCGTGGATAACAGATGAGTGGGTTACGAACCAGGCAAATGAAATGCTAGGTCCTGGCGGCTGGATTACATCAACGCCAAACAGGAACTACTATACGTTCATAATCATAAAGCTCGACAAGACCAACATAAGAATGCCGACAGGAGAGGAGATGGAAGACGGCACGTTTGATGTTGGAATGACAATCATGTCAAAGAATGCGATGTTCTGCAAGCTCCTCCAGCTTAAGGCAAAAGAAGAGGAAACGCAGCAATATATCAACAAGCTTCTTGGTCTTCCTGTAACAAACGAGGAAGCCCTGCTTGCTGGAAAGCAGTTCGAACCCAAAAAAACAAGGAGCATCCAGAAGGCTAGGGATTTTTTCGGATGGTTTGGGATGAACTTCCAGCTTTACAAGGGCGGGCCGTATGAAAGGGATTGGGACGAGCGCCTTACAAAATTCTATCTCATGCCCATGGCCAAGGAGCGCTACGGCGCAGTTATCGGATTCATAAAAAAGAAAATCGGCTACGGCACTGCTTGAGCCTTTTCTTTCGTGCATTGTAGAACTAATTGCACAAAGAAAACCCTCGGGAAAAGAAAGTAATATTATTATTTCGAAGTTCCTGAAAACTTCTAGTACCGACGTACAACAATTTAAGTTGTAGTACGTCAATGGTTTGGCTTCAGCCGTGTGATGCTTTGAAAAGCAAGGCTTTTCATGTGTTGGCTAAACCAAAGCTTTGCTGACATACATGAATGGTAAGTAAATAAAGCATTCATGATACATAGGCGACGTGGGTGTGGGACAAAATTCATTTTTTGTTGAACCACAGCATGTTGTGCCAGAGTGTTGTACAGAAATTAGCAGTGTCTACTCGATCTACTCTCTTTTGCG
>JACQNW010000005.1 GCA_016202845.1 Candidatus Aenigmatarchaeota archaeon | reverse complement strand
AATAAAATAAATAGGTCAAAAAGTATCTTTGGACCTAAAATTATTTCAATTTGGGTCTAAAAGTACTTTTAGACCCAATTTCTAATGGAAAGCGATTTTTTCATTATGAATTTATCTCCTGCATGGATTTCAAATCAGGTTGGCGTCGGGCCCATAATCAGTGATCTTATTTCAGTGCATGTTTTGTGATTTCTATATTGCATGATTTGCGCTTAGAGCACCATTTATAGCATTTTTCAGCCCATTCTTTGTCTTTGTACTTGTATCCGCATGCCCTGCAAATATAGTTTTTTGCTTTCTTTTTCATGCTAAAGCATTGCAAATCCTGACAGATAAAGCACTAACAAAAGCAATGGCTGGTGAACAATATAGATAATCAAGGAATGCCTTCCTAAAAAGGCTACTGTCTTATCTAGCGGCTTATTTTCTATTGGTTTCATTTTTACAAAGAATGTTTTTCCGGCCCATATGCCTACTAGCATAAATCCGAGCCATGGAAGCAGCGGGAAGTAATCAAAAGTCTGGAAATATGAAGGGATCAGCCATGATAAATAATTTAATTGGAAAGCAAATAAGCTTCTATCTAAAACAATTCCTAGCGTTATTATTGCCAATCCCGTAATCAAATTTAATTTATTGTATTTGAGCATGAAGGTTGAGATCACTATTGACAGTCCTATCAGGTGTAGGATTCCGAACCATACTGTATATGACGGGTAAGCGAAAAAAGTCACGGCTGTTATCGCCAAGCCAAGCGTGAATATTCTCTCACCCCTCCAGAGGAATTTTTTATACACATCTGATTTATTTTTTTGTTTTACTTTTTCATAACTTAGCGCCAAGGATATACCCGCTATTGTGATAAATGAAGCTCCTATTGCCCGAGGGAAAAGCCACCAATACAGCAAGTTATTGTCAGAATGAATTATTCCCAGAAAATAAAACGCGAATGACCAGTTGAAAACAACCATGAGTATTATTGAAAATCCCCGAAGAGTGTCGAGCTGGATTAATCTCATTTTTATCTATTTAACAGTTTGGTTAAAAGAATATTTAGATAGCAATGAAGCGAAATGTAAGCAAAAAAGAATGGTCAAAACGCGCAGCCAGCTACACTAATAGAAAGTTTACATTAATTGGCATTGTTTTTATTGTACTTGCAATAATTTTTCCCCTTGTTTTCTCTCTTTTAGAGTACGGGCCTCGTGATTCTAGAAATGAACTTCTCACATGGTTTTCTGGCATGTTTGTCGTTTTTGGTATAGTGTTCCTTTTGTTAGGTTTAACCGGGATTGTTGGCAAAGTTGTGGCAAAATATATTCCGGGTTAAAGCTATGGCTGGCCTAGTGGCGTCAGATCAGGATAGCCGGATTTTAGCTTTGCAGTTGCTGAAGGCATGTCTGAGAACTTCTTGTTGAGCCAGTTCTTTGTCAGGTTCATTATCAGAAGGCTGAGTATGAATATGTCAACAGGAGCGGCCGCTATTATGAATATCGCAGACAGAATAGCTGCGCCTGCGCCGAAAATATATTGGCCTTTTTTCGTGTATGGCGATGTCTTTGGCTCAAGAAGCATGAAGAATGCAAAGAACCATGTTATTGGCTCGATGAATGAACGCACATTTGCTGATAAGGGAAATGCAGCCATGTTCAAAACTACATATAATATAAGGAATGAAAACGAGAGTCGCAGCTTTTCCAGTCTCCATGCCAGGAACAGGCCTAACGGAATTACAAGATAAGTTGCAGCCCACCATCCTATACCCGCACCTATTAAGGAAATAATAAATGCCGAAAGGGCAGCAGGGTTGAATACATTGATTTTTTTATAGACTATGACATGTTTTAGTATTATTGCAATTATCGGCGCTATGACTGCAAACATCAGGTTAGGAGATATCAGAAGTGCCAGGATCATGCCGGTAATTGCTGGTTCGTCTGCCATGTGAAGAGATATATTATTTTTCTTGATTTTCAGTATCAAAAATTCTACGGCAATGGCTATAATTGGCGTTATTATTACCTGAACAAGCGCCATTGTGGAGAAGTTGAGCGCAAGACCTACAACAAGGACTATGCCCATGAAAATAAGCATGTGAGTTTTTATGTTCAGCTTTAGGAAATTCATTGATCATTAATTAAACATTGCAGTATTAAAATTCTTTGTTTCTTATAATCTTCCATGGGTAAGACTTATACTGAAGCATGTCAGAATTTCATGACAGAAGAGAGATTTGAAGAGCACATAAATGCAACCAGGTCAAGACTTTTAAGATATGTTCGCAGGTGTTTATCTTTTCCTTTTTACAGGGATGCCGAAGATGTTTTGCAGAACGGCTTGCTGCGGGCTTATAAAAATATGGGGTTATGGAACCTTGAAAGCCAACATGCACAGAGGAAGGAAAAAACTGCGTAAAAAGCTTGGATATCGACTTGCTTTTTAAAGGTTATTTTTCTACACTAGTTCTATGTATGACGTCATTGTTGTCGGCGGAGGGGCTGCCGGGCTCAGCGCTGCCATTTTCACTAGCAGGAGAAAGCTGAAGACGCTGGTCATCAGCATAGACATAGGCGGGCAGACGAACCTGACAAACAAGATATCCAACTATCCCGGGTTCACAGACCTCAGCGGTCCAAAACTCATGGACATTTTCAGGAACCAGGCAAAGAGCACCGGGACAGAGTTTATCTTTGGAAAATTCAAGAACATTGAAAAGGAAGGCGAAGGAAAAGACCAGAGATTTATAATTAACCTTACAAACGGCGAATCCTACAAAGGCAGGGCTGTGATACTCGCTTATGGAAAAGTTCCGCGGACATTGGGAATTCCTGGGGAAGACAAATTCGTTGGCAGGGGAATTTCCACAAACGCTGTTCAGGACGGGCATATTTACAAGCAAAAAAAAGTTGCAGTCATAGGAGGAGGAAACTCTGCAGTCGAAGCTGCAGAGTTGCTTTCCGAAACCTCGAGCAAAGTTTACCTTGTCCACAGGAGACAGCAGTTCAGGGCCGAAGAAATAACAATTGAGAGAGTCAGAGCACTTTCAAATGTGGAATTTGTGCTTGATTCTGTGCCTACGCAAATAAAAGGAAATTCTGTTGTTCAAGCACTTACAGTTGAAGACGTTAACAGCAAATCCCAAAGAGAGCTAAAGATAGACGGCGTTTTCATTGAGATAGGTTTTGTGACAGACACCAGTTTTGTGAACGGCCTTGTAAAAGTGAATGCTGCAAACGAGATAATTACCAATGAATACTGCGAGACCTCAACACCAGGCCTGTTCGCAGCCGGCGATGTCACAACAATACCATACAAGCAGACGATTGTATCGGCAGGCCATGGCGCAACAGCCGGCCTGTCTGCTTACACATATCTTCAGAAGCTGGACGGCAAGCCTGTTGTTAAGATTGACTGGACGTAGCCCTTTTTTCTTAAAAGAAAAAATCCCTAGGGGAATAAAAGAAATGAAGGCTTTATTTATACGGCTAAAATATACGGAATGGCAACAGATAGTCAAGGACGATTTTTAGACACATATGCTATTCATGAGCTATGTGCAGAGATGGTGAAAGATATTTTGTTTATTCACCAAGAGCCATTTTATCTGAAGTTCTTAGAGATTGACGTTTGCTATTCGCGCCATGTGACGTTTGCCAGGCATCGCAGAGCTGCATCGTCGTGCCATGCTGACGGGAAATCAAAACCATCTATATGAACAACTTTTTTGTAACGGCTTGCTATAGCTTCAAATTGTTCGTCCAGAACTTTTCCGGCAGAAGCCACCCTTGGCTCTATATTTTCCCCTCTTTTTACCACTTCCATCTTGTCTGGAAACCTTTCTTTTATTTGCTGGGCTTTACTCCCTTGAGCTGCAGGCACATCCATGTTAAGCCTATAATGAACTAATGCTGCTGCTTCAAGAAAATCTGTTAGCATCCTGCATCTTGTCACATCGTGTGGGCGGCCAGTATATTCCATTTATCCGACTATGATGCAAATGTTTATAAACATCAGTGCTTCTACTCTTCTTATGCCGCAAGTAAGCAGGGGATTTATGCTGTCGCAGGTTTTTGCTGTTTGCAGCGATGCCCAGCATATAATGAAGAATCACGGGATAAAGGCTTTAGGCAGCCCTCTAGAGACGTTAGAGGATGTTGGCAGAAAAAATGGCCTTGACAATAGGAAAATAGACTTGTTAATTGAAGAAATAAATAAGGTCATTGACAAAGGCGTTGATTACAGCAAAGTACTAATCAATATCACAGATGCCGGCGCTGAAGTCCTAAAGAGCGAGCTTTCCAGAAGAAAAAAGAAGTATATTTCCCTGCGCCTTGTCTCTGATACGGGCATATACACATATGACATGGACTTTTCCAACAAAAAATCCGGCAAAGAAATTGAAATAGAGTCCAGTGGAATCCTGTTTGTTGTTGACAAGAAAACTTCGGGGCTGCTCAGTGGCACGACAATAGATTTTGATCCTGTCCGAAGAGGGTTTGTTTTCAACAATCCTAATTTCAGAAAATAAGATGCCTTCATACGACCTGATTGCAGGAAAAGGTTTCAGGGAATTTCAAAATAAGATGAAACTCGTTTCACCTTTTATT
>JACQNW010000100.1 GCA_016202845.1 Candidatus Aenigmatarchaeota archaeon | reverse complement strand
TCAAAATCCAAGTCTTCTGAAAATCTGGAGATGCCAGCCGCAAAACACCTGTTTAGTGCTGTCCCACCCTTGAAAATTATCTGTTCATTTCCCATATTTTCCATTATCTTGCCGAGCAGGGCTATGACATGAAATTCTTTAATAACAAACTGGAGCGGCAGCCCGTGCTTTGCAGACAGCGCCCTAAAATGCCCTATGTCAGCCATGATACCACCACGACAAGAGTTTTCCCCTGCCTAAGCTATCTGTCAGATTCCATTTTTTGATATAATTTCCCTTTCCATTTCCAAGTGCCACGTCATACTTGACCTGCGCTTCCATGAAATTTATTACTGAATCTGGTATGTTAATTTTTGTTTCTTTCTTTAACAAGCTTAACATATACCCTGTACGCTGGCAAAATGCATACGACCTGAATTTTTCAACATACCGCATGAATTCCTTCCATTGTTTTTCATTCATTTTTGCATTAAAAACGGCTTTCAGGATATTTGGATACCCCCCTGAGTATTGCGGCAGATGAAAGCAGTCGTATATTGTCTTAGGCATTGTTGATACATTATAATCATCGACTTTTGTCGTGCCAAGCAGGCGATTCCCCATGGCAACAGCTTTTATTTTGTAGGCGCCCTCGGTTCGCTGGTAAGACGCATATTTTGTAGCTATGTAGATTGAAAAAGGCAGTTCCTCTGCCAATTTATGGATAAAAAGTGCCGTTGAAAAAGCCAAATAGCCTTTGTAAATATTTTCTGCGATATACAGTGCATCCAAAAGCGGCGGCTCGCCGGGCTTTTTTGCAATATATACGCCTTTCTTTATGCGCTGGAAATAACCTTTTTTCACAAGATTGTGCATGACAACTTTCATTGTTCCGTTGCTTGCAATGCCCCATGTTTTTATGGTTTCAAATTTAACTGCTCCTGAATCCAGGGATGCAAAATACACCTTTTCTTCAATGTTTGAAAGTGACATAAGATAGTTAATAAATTATTAACTATTTAAAGTCATTTTAATTTGCTTCTTTGTGATTGGGCCTTCCCTGCGGATGTTAATGCCGTTGAACAGGTCTATAACTGTTGAAGGCTTCTGTATGGGAAGGTCACATGCGTCTATTATCAGCGGCACAAGGTCCTGGAAATGTTTCATGACATCTCTTATTTTGTAAAGAGGCGGATCTCCTGTTAAGTTGGCCGACGTGGAGACTATCGCCCTGCCTAAAGTTTTTACAATTGAATTTGCCAGCTTGTTTGATGAAATGCGAAATGCAAATTCTGTGCCTGCTGAGACGCTTTGCGTCGATTCGCTATCTGTTGATATTATTTTGCTTTCCTTTCTCTTTGCTACAATTGTGAGCGGGCCGGGCATGAATTTCCTGATCAGCTTTTCATGGTCTTTTGTTATTATTGCATATTTCTTGGCCATGGCTATTGTGGAGACAAGATAAATCAATTGTTTTTCAATTGGCCTCTGTTTTATTTTGTAAATTTTTTCAAGGGACTTTTTGTTTCCTATGTCAACTCCGATGCCGTAAGATGTTTCAGTCGGATATATAATGAGAGAGCCTTTCTTCAGAAATTGTGCTGCGATCTTTGCAGCATTCTTGTCGTCAGCTTTAATTATGGCGCTCATAAGATTAGTATGGAATTTTTATTTTAAGTTCTTTTATTTTACTGAAGTCTTTTGAATTTCTTGTGACTAAAGTTATGTCTTTTATTATTGCAGTGGCAGCTATTATAGAATCTGTAATTGCTATCTTGTATTTGCGTTTTATTTCTCCAGCTTTTTTTGCTATTTGCTGCGAAACTTCCACTGTTTCAATTAGATTTGTAATATCCTCTACTGCTCTAATACCTTCGTCAGTTTCACAGTCATTACCAGCAAACAGCTCAGCTATAGATACTGTAGAGGCAAGTCCATATATATTGTTATTTTCAAGTTCTGTGAAAAAGTCAACACCACTTTTGAAGTTCCTTAGTTCATCTACAAATATATCTGTATCTATAACATAAACGTTCATAAACCGAGCCTCTTAAAACGTTCTTCATCTTTTTTGCGCATTTCTCTTACGTAATCTATTCCAGAACCTTTACTTTTCCAAACTCCTGCGGTTCTTGCAACTATGCCTCTTTTATCTAGTTTCTCGATTATTATTTTACCACTAGACCTGGTCATTACCACTTTATCACCCATTTTAAAGCCCGGTTCTCTTACGTCTGAGGATAATGTTACCTGATAGTTCCTGGTTATTTTACTAATTCCCATAGTAATTCCTCCTATATATTTATAGTATAAATAACTATTTAAGGCTAGTATATTCTTTAATTGATTTTTGCTTTGAAGAAGTAGAAAGATTTGACAGCTTCACTCCTATTAATCTAATTTTCTTCTTGCTTTGTGTGAAGTAATTCAGCAGCAGCTTTGCGGTTTCTGCTATTACCTCTCTGCTAAGAGATGGTTGCTGCAATGAAATCTGCTTTGTATGGGTTTCAAAATTTGAATATCTTATTTTTACTGCGACTGTTTTGAAAGAATAACCAGATTCTATCAATGCGGCATGAAGGTAAGTAGACAATTCATCTATTATTTCACTCAATACTATTGCATCATTGGTATCTTCGTCAAATGTGTACTCCCTGCTTATTGACTGTATGCCTTCTTCCTCATATACTTCTGTAGAACCATGGCCCTGGGAAAGTATGTGCAGGTATGTCCCCCATTTTCCAAGCTGTTGCTCAAGGTATTTTTGGTCATACTTTGCAAGATCGCCGATTGTTTTTATGCCCAATGTGTTAAGAAGAGATTCTGTTTTGGGACCCACACCCTGGAGCTTGCGTACAGACATTGGGGCTAAAAATGATTTTGCTTCTTCTTCTGTTACAATTGTCAATCCGTCAGGTTTTTTATAGTCTGATGCGATTTTGGCAATGCTTTTGTTGGGAGCAATGCCTATGGAACAGGTGAGACCTTCTTTTTCTTTTATTTCTTGTTTTATCTGCTTGGCTATTTTTTCAACTTCATCATTTACTGGTATAATGAACGCCTCGTCCACGCTAGCCTGCTGAAAAGCAGAGGCATACTTTCTGATTATCTGCATCACTCGGAAAGAAGTATCTATGTAGAGCTTCATGTTTACAGGCAAAAATACTGCTGTTGGGCAGAGCTTGTAGGCTTTCGATATTGGAAGAGCAGAATGTATGCCATATTTGCGGGCTTCGTACGATGCAGTAGACACAACACCTCTTCCTTTACCTTCTTTGGGAGCTGCACCTATGACTACGGGCTTGCCTTTGAGTTCAGGGTTGTTATGCTCTTCGCATGCCGCGAAAAAGGCGTCCATATCTATATGGAAAATAATTGACATATATAGAATACAACAAGAAAAAAATAAGAAGCAAAAAAATTTATTTATTTTTGGCAAACAGACGCTTTACGGCTACGTCCCAGACATAACTGCCTTTTATTTGTCTTTTTCTATGATATTCTGGATTTGGTGCATCTTCAACTCTTGCATCCAATTCGTATGTCTTCAGTCCATAACCTCCACTTTCTATGACAGCGTACTCGTCTTCAAGAAGACCTTTTCCAATAAGATAAAATGCAACTGGTGTTGCACTGCTGCCATGCGCTGCATGAAGCGAAGAAGTTATTACATATGGCATACCGCGCTTATGCGCTTCTTCCACGACTAGCACCCCCAATGGTTGTTTTGCCTCGTCTTTATCAAAGCAAACGTCTTTCATAAGTTTATCCAAATCTTCGTATTTAGTGCACCAAACAACATCTTTGAGATCTTCATCTACCTTCAAATATAACTGCTGACCAACTACTTTCCTGCCAGTCCCTGTTTCTTCCGGGAAGAATAAGTCGCAAATCAAACCTTCTGGCTGTGCTTCTAAACCAGTCATGGCTTCTTTGTAGTCTCTTGCATATTCTATATGTAATTCTGGTCTTTGTGAAAAATATTTTTTTGCTTCTTCTAAATTCTCTGGTCGGTCCTCAACTAGCAGTATTCTCATTTATTCACGCCACGTTTTGCTGCCCTTTCCAAGTCTTCTTTCTTTTTCCAAAGCTGCTTTGGCGGTGTTGATTCTAAATATCTTACAAAGTCTTCGTGTCCAGCTATATTTTCTTCATCTATCTTGGAATCTACCCATGGCAATTGGACAGCTAAAAGAGTTAGCACTTCCCCTGGAATTGGACCATTTGTGTGTGTTGTAGTTTTTGGGAATAACGTAAATTTACCAGGTTCTATTTCATACCTATGGGGCTCCACATATGTGTAGCCTTTTCCTGACACTGGTATAATCATTCTCCCAGAAAATGGATGCCTGTGTATTGGTATCCTGTCTATTGGGAATGTAAATCTTAGAAGCCCAATACCTGGAGTGTACTTAGGTTTTATAATTTCCTGTCCAAGTGTTTCATATTCATAAACTTTAGCAGGAACTTTGCTCATATCCACTATTTTTAGCTCTTCTATATCTTCTCCTTCAGCAAGACCTGAATTTCTCATTTCAATGATTAGCAAAGACATGTCTCCTTGTATTTCAAACTCTTGTCCGGCAAAAGATTTCCAAACACAGCCTTCGCTTATTTGATAAGATTTGCTATTGAACTTAACATGCCCTTTGCCAACTTGCACTATGCACAAAGCTTCCCCTTTTGACAATTTGTAATCAAATTTCTCAAAAATTTCATGCAGTGTAGCGCTTATTCCTAGCTCGCCCCAATTTTCAAATAAACCCCCTTTCTTCACATCTCCGTACATTATTTCCGCCATTTTATTCACCCATATATTTTTCCACCGTGCCATCAAAGCCTATTTTCATTTCTTTTTTCTTTTGTTCTTTTTCTGAATATGCCTTTATGACTATGCCATCTGTTTCGACAGATACCAATTCTATGCTCGGAACCCTGCCGCTTATTAAGTTAAAGCTGTCCGGATAAAATTTAGCCCATGCCTCATCTTTGTAAAGCATCCGTGGTTCTTGATAAGATTCCAGATACCACAAAGAAACTCTAAATTCATCTCCTAGCCACCCTATACCATTTTCTGACCTGTCAGTGTCTATTTGCTCTGCCAGGACAAAGGCAGCTCTTTTGCTTGTTTCATCTATCCTCCAATCTGATATTTCTGTAGGATCATAATACGGATGCGGATGCTCATGGCGTTTCACAATGGCGTCCATTGCATTATAGGCATATGCTTCGAAAGTTTCTTCAGTCATTTTTATTCACCATTTAGTAATTATTTACTTTATAGAATATAATTTTAAGTAGTAGTTATATACTACT
>JACQNW010000112.1 GCA_016202845.1 Candidatus Aenigmatarchaeota archaeon | reverse complement strand
GCTCGCATATGGAAAATTTCATTTAATGAAAATTCAAAGATATCTGCTTACTACAATGAATTTCCTGAACTGAACCATCATGAAATAAACGGGTTTGTGCAGCCTAAAGGAAATTTCTGCTACAATTTCCTTTTTGATGAAGATGATCATCCAAAAATAAAATAGAGAATGAAAATAACAAAAAAAATGCTTGAAGAGTATGGCATGGAAGTTTTCGAGATTAGATTAAGCGGTAAAAGTAAGCTTGCAAAAACTTTCGAGGCGCTATATGTTGGAAAATGGGTCAGTTATTTCCTTGCTTTGGAATACGGCGTCGACCCTGAGAAAGTGGACATGGTTGAAAATTTTAAAAAAGAACTTGATAAAATTTGAAAACCAGCACTAGCATAAAAAATGCAGAGCTAACAGAAGCAGGATTATATTTAGTGCCTGGCACAATTCTGCAAGAAGGCAGCATTGCTGTGCCATGGATTGTAAGGCCTGAATGGGTTGGCAATAAACCTAAAGCAGGCAGAAAATCAAGAATTGTTATCGCAGCTCTGCCGCCAAGGGGCTACGGGCTTATCCATATGCGCGATCCTAATACTGGCTGGGTCTTGCAGACAAGACAGTCAAGGGCAGAGGCTGAAAGGCTTGTTGCAGACGAATTTTCAAGACATACAGGCGACAGCAAAGCTGCAGATTTGGCACGAGAAGAAGTTTCATATTCTTACAGAAGACAAAAAGGCGAAGGTAAAAGCGCTGTGTATCGCGACTTCATCCTCGACGCCAACGGCCCGTTCTTCGAGAATGCGTACTGGGACGGCGGCGACAGGAACAGGAGCTTGGGCGCTTTTCCTCTCCGGTAGTTCGGGAACAAATTCCATAACTAAAAGTAGTCGGTAACAATGATGGGATTTCATCTCTCATAAATCTTAGCACCTTCTGTAAATCCGTTTATCTGTGAAGCTGTTTTGCCAGGAAATACTTCGAATTTGATTTTTCTTGGCCCGGTCATCTGGACAAGGACAACACCTTGCGCTATGTCGAAAGGTTTTGTTATGATGCCGTTTGCTGGTGATATCCTGTCCCAAGGATTTCCATCTAGCATGTACCAGTCATATTCAACCAATTCATATTTTACCAAACCATCTTCCACGCCAATGCTAGCAGGATCAGGGGCATTTCCTTTCACTGCAAATTGCCTTGAATCCTGATCTTCATAATTGCCAATTGAAAAAACTATCCTTTCAGGATCGTAAGCATCGTATGCAATTGCAAGATGGTTGAGCCAATATCCTGTCCTGCTGGTGCTTTCGCCTGAATAACCGCCTGTTCCTTCCAAGAACCAATTACCTACAAGTTTACTGTCAATGTCGTAGTCTATTTTCCCGCTGATTGGCTCTGTTGTTCGCAAAGTTATTCCAATGAGTTTGCTCTTTACAGGTTCATTAAAGTATTCATATGTATTTGGTACATGAATTTTCCAAGGCTCTGCTCTATATGATTCAGGATTTGCAAAACCTGTTAAAGTCACTTCTTCATCAACCAAATTATAATCAACGTTTTTCTCATAATAGCCGATAAGCTCGCCTGCTTTGACAGGAATGCGAAGCCTTGCATAGTTTTCCGGAGCATAAGGCCTGAATTTTTCAGCAAATGTGCCAAGATGTATGTAGGTGCTTGATATTGTGCACGTGTGCTCTATCACAACCCTGTAGTCTTCGCCGCTTTTTGCGCCAGGCATGTGGCCTACGTCAGTTATGTAGCCGTCGCCCGGGGAGTAGATCTCTATATCATATCCTTCATTGTCAAAATCCTGAAAATAATGGTGATCAATAGGCGTTACATGACTGCCTGTCATTAATCCTAATGGAAGAAAGACTTTAGTTTTTTCCAAATTGACAGGCGCGAAATCGAATTTAGTTTTAGTTCCTTTACAGTCGTTGGCTGTTTCCTGCTGTGTTTGATAAGGTTCTTGGGTCTGCTCAGTTAATGGTTTCACAGGATAGTTTGAATTTTCAATATTGCTTGAAGTATCATCTGTAATTGGTGCTTTTATGGAACTTCCATAAGCATTGTCTGACATACCTTCGGTACGTCCATCGGTTGTGCAGCCTGAAATGAAAATAACAGACATTATTGATAACAAAAGTATAGTTTTCATATCATTACCTATTGTAAATTTTGTAATTACTAGTAAATACATTGCTATTACTGCAACTTCCATTTTGTTTTTCTATTTTTATTTCAATGCCACTAGTCATTTGAACAACAATTTTTGATGATGTTTGTGTAGATGATTCATAACAATAAATATTCCCATCAGGTGTGACTTGGCTGAATTCCCTGTTTACCAGTCCTGATGATGCAGGCTTAAACTCAACCTTGCTCGCATCTGCGAATACCCCTCCAATAGATATTACCGAAATGGTTGAGTCTTTGTTATCTTGTACAAAAGCAAGATATTTGTCCCAATCTGTTCCCATGTCGGCACGTGCGTTTCCATAGAACCAGTTTCCTTTAAGAGTTCCAGGAACATCCTGGGCAGTCTTTCCGCACTTGTCTGCGTCTGTTCTTTTTATCAGCTTGAAAAAGCTGCTCTTCATTGAACTATCATAATAGTTGTATGGGCATTGAATGTGCAATGATCGTGCGCCATAGCGTGATGGATTGGCAAAGGCAAGAGTTGTTCGCAAATCAATCAAGCCAAAGTCATAATTGCCCTGAAGCCTTCCAACTTTTCCAACAGTAGAGCCGGCTTTTAGCGGCTCAAAAACTTCTATATTGCATCTTGTGGTCTTTGATTCGCCCTGGAATTTGCATGAATTTTTGTCAATCATGGCCTGAATCTCTGGAGATATTTCCTTTACGTGATTGTAGTATGCCACGATATCCTTGCAAAGAGCAAAATATAATGTGTAGTCCACCGGGTCTTGCGTCATTCCATGGCTGAATGCTATTAACAGCAGCTTGACATCGCCTGGAGCATATAGTGGGATTGTTTCTGTCGTTTCTCCTCCTGCTGTTATATGTGTGTATGAATGTTCTGTTGGAAAAGTGTGGCCTGGCGGAGCAAGATTACCCAATGGGATTATTTCTGTTGCTTTTGACAGATCAATTGGATAACTTGTGAAAAGCTTGCCGGCACAATCAGGCAATTGCTGTTTTTCATAATCGCTTGGGAGTTCTGGAGCATTCCTGAAAGTGCTTAATGGTTTTTGTATCTGCTCGTAGTTTGTATTTTTATTTTCTTCATGTATTTCTTTTCCCTGATATGGAGCTTGTGTTTCGTTGGTTAATGATTCTACATATGGTTCTGTGCCTGAATTTTTGTCTGATAAAGGTGTTTTTACAGAACTGCCATAGTTTGCGCAGCCTGCTATCAAAATTACAGATAAAATCAAGACAGGAACTATGTACTTCATCAAATAAAATATTGATTTGAGTGGTATATAAATTTATACTATTTTTTCGCCTGTGTCTTTTCTAATTATTTTAATGGCAGAAGGCGGGCAGCCTTCTGCTGCTCGTTTTACTTCCTCCAGCTCTGTTTCTGGGACCTCTCTCTCGAATAATTTTTCAGACTTTTCTGTACTGCCTTTCAGGTTTGCCTTGCCGTCCTTTACCATCTCCCAGTGCTTGCCGTCGACGGCTGCGCATACGCCTGCGCCTATGCATATCTTGCGGTCATATTGTACGATGTATCTTGCTTCATTAGAAACAGCAGATTCGGGTCCTGATTCCTTATTATCAGACTCTTCCTTCTTTTTTCCAAGGCCGAACAAACCGCGCATAGCTGTAATTTTTATTAAAGCTTTAATAGCTTTTATGTTTTTCAAACTAAATTTTATTGGATGGTGACATGTTATGATACGCTTTTCTTATATTACACTTTTGCTGATTGCTGGAGCGCTCATATCATCGCTTGGCGGTCCTGTCCTTTTGTTGATTTATGTTATCCTCTGCATAGACAAGGTCGGTTTTGGCACGACACAGGTTCAAGCAATGGGAATTGAACTGACATCATTCGCGACAATAATAATGGGGTTGAACTTTTCTATAATACCAACATTTGCATACATCATGGTTGTTTACCCAATGCTGGAGTTTGCAAGAGGTTTGGCGCACAAGGAAGAAGTAGGACCGGAGATATTGACTGAGAACTTTTTTGAATGGGTGCTCGCCGCAATTGTATGGGCACTGAAAGGTGTGTTGACGCCCAATGGCGTCGTTTCGTCGCTGCCAATAATATCAGTGGTTTTCATATCATTGCTGGCAAAAGACATCGCGCTTTACCTGAAAGAGCTGATAATAGAATCAGAGGTGCCTTTCAATCCCGGGATATTCATCAATATACCTTTCAATATATTCCTGTTTCTGTTGATAGGCAATAATATTGCTTTTCTATTCCTGTAGATTTAAAAAAAATAAATCAGCAGCATCCGCCGCCGGACTCGCTTCGGCCGCAGCCACAACCGCCGCTTCCGCATCCACCATGGCCTTCTTCGCTATGATCATCATCCTGGATTATGTTTATCTTTTTTCCATTGCCATTTTTGTGCGCATTTTCGTTTGGTGCTGGTGATGAGCAGCACCCTTCGCCATTTCCATGTTCATGAGAATCGCTCTCTGACGGACCGTAACTTATTATGCCGTTTTCTGTCATTGGTGTTGTTGAACAGGAACCGCATCCGCCCATCAGATTTACTTTTGGTGCGTCTTGTGAATTGTCGATGTATTTAGCTGCTCCAAACTTAGCAGCACCTGCTATTACGGGCTCATTTGTACGTGCTGCGCCCTGACTTGCAATGGTCTCTGCATCTTCGTCGCCCCAGTCTGCTTCTGGAGTTATTTTTGTCATGTGCTTTCTGCAGGTGTCGTAAACAGTTTTTATTTCCTTCATTTGTTCAGGGGTGAGTTTGCGGTGGTATTTGAATCCCGCTATCTTTTTTCCTGTTTTTTTCTCCCATTCTTCCGAAGGAATCGAGAATTTTCTCTGTATTTTGTCCCTGTACAATGCTGGAATTACGTTGAATGTGCAGAAAGGCAGCACCCTTCCGTCAGGCGATGCATAGTGGATATCACACTTGTGTATCCTGTCTATGTCCCAGTTGTGCGGATCCTGGAAGTGCATCATGCCAATGAACAGGGAGTTCTTGTGCAAGTCTGCAAGTCCATGGTAATTACCACCCTGTACTGCGCCTGTCAGCATTCTTACGAATTTCAGTTCTTTTGGCTTCTTGTCGTTGTCAACATATTTTCTTATATTCCAGGCAAGTTTTGCCAATGTCCATGGCACTCGTACTTTGCGCATCTTGCTATTGTTAATCTCTTTTGTAAGTTCTGCCAAATACTCGAAGAACCCTTCTATGTCAAAAAATTCAGGCAATGCAACCATCTTCTCGCCATCCTTGAATGCGTATGTCGCCATGCCGCATGCAAAGTGAATTGACAGCCTGTATTTTGGCTCCTGCTTTACTGCTTCAATAAAATCTGTTATCTGTTTTGCGCAAGGAACAGGGAACCAATGTTCTCTTCCTATTTGTCCGTCAGTTTGTTCCTCAATGCGCTTAATTGCGCCAGGGATCGTGATTCTCTGCCTGCGCCTTAGCTTGTCTGGCATCCTGCCCACCAGCGATACAGGCTGGAAATTTACAGCCCTTACCGTGCCGATGTTCTTCATGCCAAACCTTATTATATCCCCTAGTTC
>JACQNW010000099.1 GCA_016202845.1 Candidatus Aenigmatarchaeota archaeon | reverse complement strand
TCTTTTCAAAACAATCAATAAAAATTACAAGTTTTTGATGGAGGCATAATTTTATGACAGATGCAATTGTAAAATCTATGCCACACCAGACATAGATGTTGCACAGAAATTGCAGAATGCATTCAGGAAGTATTATGAGTTTGAGCGGACCGCCAGAAAAAGCTCTAGAATAGGCAAAAATTATCACGATTTTGGCAGATCTCTAAAAATATTAGCACGACGACAAACTGATACAAGATCTTTACTGCCTCCGCCAACTGATCCAGAGTGCTGGTAGTAAAAAATTATTTAAAAGCGGATTTTATCATAGGAGGACTTTGAATATGTACACTTTATCCAAAGCCCTTATTGTGGACTTTGACAAATTACAGGGTTGATCAAAGTCCTCTTATACTTTTCTAACATAGCATTATCATGTCAATGGACGAGCCTTACGGAACTCTAAAAAGATTCAAAATTAATCCAGCAGATGATGACAGAGTTTTCAGCGCTTATGTAGTAGGGCATACAGAAGACGGATTTGATGAACCTAATTGGTTTGAAGTAAAATTTTATTATCCTGATGGGATACCTCTGCTTTCATGGCCTTTAAACAGAACAGTTTCTAAAAGACATGATGGCTATCCGACAATAGGAAGAGCAGAAAGAGCTTTGGTTGAATTTTCTAGATGGTTGCTTGGAGCAGAGCCTGTTGCAGCTTGACTGATTCTTATATTTATGAAACCAATTACTGATTAGGTTGTAAAAAATGTCATTTGAAATTATTATTTTGCTGGAAATAGCCGTGCTGCTTGTTGTTGCGAAGATTTTTGGCGAAATAGCAGAGCGTCTTCGCCTTTCCCAGCTTGTCGGCGAAATAATCGCGGGCATAGTAATAGGCGCGCTGCATCTTGTTGCAAAAGACCCTTTTCTCGACCAGCTTGTGCTTCTAGGCGCGGTATTCCTTTTCTTTATCATAGGAATGGAAACAAAATTTCATGCCAATATAAGTTCTGGAATCATGGCAGGAGTTTCGGCGCTTCTTTCGTTTGTGGCAGGCTTTGGAATCGGACTTTACTTGTTTGATCTGCCTTCTGGCATGATCATTGGGATTGCCGTTATGTCAACAAGCACCTTGGTGTCCTTGCACTCCTACATAAACATAGGCCAGATAAGAACCCATGCGCATGAAATTGTGATTGCAATGAATTCTTTTGACGAAATATTTGCTGTTTTGATAGTAGCAATTTTATCATCAGGAATTGCCTTTGGTTTTTCATTGTTCTCAATAATAACAATCATTGTTGCTACAATTATCATAGTTTTTGCTTTGTCCAGACTTTCAAGTGTAACATCCAGAGTTCTTCATTTGTTTTCAGATGCAAAAGATGCCCATCTTATAACGGCAGTGGCGCTGGTAATCATGTTTCTCGCCGCATATTTGGCAGAACAGGCTGGAATAGCCCTGATAGGAGCCTTTTTTGCAGGCCTTGCGCTTAGCCGGTCAGACAATACAGAAGGACGGGTGCTTCCAAATGCTAAAACAATAGGTTTTGGATTTTTTGTTCCCTTATTTTTTGCATATAGTGCGCTTTCTTTCAGCATTACTACAGCTGTATTATCTGTAGGCGCTATTTTACTGCTTCTTTTGTTTGCTTCATTTACAAAAATAATCGGGGTGGCAATACCGGCAAAATTCCTGTCAGAAGCCAGATATGACAGCATCCTGGCAGGCATGGGAATGGTGCCCAGGGGAGAATATGCGGTAATAATAGTTCACCTTGCATTGGCCGCAGCTTTAATTACAGCACAAATTTATACGGTTGTAGTTGCATTTGCCCTGCTTAGCATGATAATAACGCCCATCCTGCTCAAATTTTACACGCGGAGAATATACAAATAAATGTAGCTTTTAAGTATTTATGTCTATAATTTGCAAGGTAATAGGTTTGTAAAAACTCCATTTATTTTGGGTGGGTACAGACCTTCTTTTCCATCTGCAAAGAAGGTATTTACTATGGGTCTACGTCCTGGAAGATGTTATAGAAAATTAAAGCGTCCTTATACACGCCAGTCTATAAGGGTTCCTAAAAAAGGCTATGTCAAAGGAGTGCCGGCGTCAAAAATAACACAGTTCGAAGCAGGAAAAAAAGATTCTTACGACAATGTTGTTTATATGAATGCAGAGCGCACAGTGCAGATAAGGCATAATGCGCTTGAAGCTTCGCGTATTATTGTAGTGCAGGAACTGGAAAAAAGGCTTACAAAAGGCTCTACTTTTTTCATGAAAGTGCGTGTTTTTCCTCATCATGTTCTTAGGGAAAATGCGCTTGCAACAGGTGCAGGAGCGGACAGGTTCCAGACAGGCATGCGACAGTCTTTTGGCAAGCCTGTAGGGACTGCAGCCCGGGTTCGTGCAGGCCAGACAATAATAGAGGTCCGTGTTTTCGGCGCATCAGTTCCCATCGCAAAATTAGCATTAAAGAAGGCCAGCTACAAGCTTCCAACGCCTACAAAAATACTTGTCGAACCGGCAAAACTTATCCGGTAATGTTTGTTCTTTTGTAAAAGCAAAGTTTAATGAAACTCAAGCCATCCTCACGAGCTGCCCCGTTTTCTTTGCTCTTTGGTAAGAGAGTTTGTAGAGAGGAAGCGATGCAAGCAGATATCCTGTAGCAACTAGAAAGCCGTTCACAAGATAGTTTGTCTGTACAACGCCGGTTTCTATCAGCAATCTAACGCCTGTAAAGACATGCGTGAAAGGCATGATTTGCGATACGGCCTGCAGCACAGGCGGGAATGTTTCTACGGGAAAGAATGGAGCTGAAAGCAGCACAAAAATTTGTGTTGATGCCCATGATAAAAAGCCATACTCCCTTCCCATCACAAAAATTATTGATGCCACCAATACTGCCAGCGCAGTCGATGCAATGAGCGTGATTATCAGGAATAGGACAAACACAGGCAGGTGAGTTGCGAGCATTGTGAATCCAAAGTAAAATGCCAGTACAAACATTACCGCAGCCACAAGAGACGAAATCACTACTGTGCTTATTACTCTGGAAAACAGGTATTCAAATTCCGTTATCCCCGAGAAAAATAATTGCTTTAGGCTGCCGCTCCAGACGTCTTCCATCATGCTGTGGTTTGTTGATGATTGCGAAAGCTGTGCAAAAGTCCAGAATACATTTATGACCAGAAGAACAAAACCAGCCTCTGCTGCAAATTCTTGCGCATATATCGAAAACATGCCCCATATAATAATGGTGGTGATTGGAAGATACAATATGTCTGCTAACTTCCATTTTAACCTTCTTATGATCAGGAAATCCCTGTGGACCATGGCAAGCAGCCTGTTAATTTTCATTTGCTGTCACCTGCAAGTTTTATAAAATAGTCCTCAAGCGAGGGTTTTTTGATTTCTATGTCATTTATCTTCACTTTATTTTTTGACAAAAAATGTATTGCCTTGTTAAGGTCATCCTCTGATTTCAAGCTTTTCGAGAGAACATTTTTGTTTATCTTGAAACCGTTTTTAAGCAGCAGGTCTTTTTTAGATATACCTCCAACCTTAACAATAAGATTGATGTCATAGACATTTTTCATTTTTGCTTTTTGCACAGTTCCTGTGTCTATTATTTTTCCCTGGTGCATGAATGCAATTCTGTCTGCCAGTTGCTCGACTTCATGCATGTAATGGCTTGTTAGCAAGATTGTTGTCTTGAATTTTTTGTTTATTCTTGCTATCTCCTTCCTTAACCTTACCGCTATGTCCGGGTCCAGGCCAAGCGTAGGCTCGTCCAGCAGCAGTATTTTTGGATAATTCAAAAGGGATTTTGCAAATACCAGCCGCATTCTCTCGCCTGTTGACAAGTCTGAAAATCTTCTCTCTGCGACCCTTTCAAGGCCTAAAAACTGCATGAGTTTTGCTATCCTTTCGCTTCGTTCGTTTTTTTCAATGGCGTAAACTCTGCCGTAGAAATCTAGTATGCTCTTCGGGCTTAGAACCCAATGGAATCTTGAATCGCCTGAAACATAGTTCATCTTTTCAAATGTTTCTCTGCTCAAGGGCTTTCCAAATATATTTATTTCCCCTTCGTCCTGCAGGAGCATCCCTGTCATTATGTTCAATAGTGTTGTTTTTCCTGCCCCATTAGGACCAAGCAGTCCGAATATTTCGCCTTTCTTAACATAAAGGGAAACATTGTCAAGTGCCTTGACTCTGCTCTTCTGGTACTTGAAGCTCTTTGAAATATTGGCTACTTGTATTATGTTCATAGAATATGTCTTGTGATAAACAGCTTAAAAGTAAGTAAAACCAGCAATTATCATGGCCAAGTTTTTCATAATACTTTCAGCAATAATGCTGATAATGCTGGTTTTCACGATATGGGCTTTCACAAGCGCATCACAGCTTCGTCCTGTATGCGTTCACCAGGAAACATGGGCATATAACCCCTCAACAGGGCAATGCTATATTTCGCCCAGCACATGCCTGCCCAGAAATTACCGGGCGCTGGACAATGCCACAGGCTGCAACTGTGACAACCTGCATGTACTGGACGAAGCGCAAAAAGAATTCATCAGGAACAGGTGCCTGGACGACAATATGCGACCATAGTAAAACATAAGTTTTATTAACATTTGAAAGAATCACAATTATGTCTGAAGAAGGAAACGACGCTAGAGGCGTCAATACACTGGATAAGCAGTCGCTGAAAGCGCTGGGCGCAGAAACACGCCAGGAAATAATAAAATTGCTTACTCAGCGCCCGTACACAGCTTCAGAATTATCTAAAAAGCTCAACAAGCATGTCACGACCATATCAGAGCACCTCTCGATGCTTGAGAGCTCAGGGCTTGTTGAAAAAAAGGATGACGGCCACAAATGGCTTTATTACTCTCTTACAGCAAAAGGCGAAAGGCTTACAAAGCCGAAATATTATGCATGGACAATAATGCTTGTATTGTCCGGTGTGGCAATTCTTGGCGGAATAGTTGATATTTTTTCTTACAATTCTTCAGCTTTAGCCAGGGAATCAGCGCAAACGGCCTATGGCGCAGGCGCCGCTCCTGCAACTTTCCCTGATGGCATATGGCTTATACTTGCAGGAATTATCTTTGTAGCAATCGCAGCGTTCTTGAAAATGAGAAATAAATGAAATTTACCTGTTGCCCATCTCTGACATTAGTCCTATCTCCTGTCTCTGTTGTTGCTGCGCTGTCTTCTGTCCCTATTGTCTCTTCCGCCTTTCATCATCGGCCTTTGCTGTCTAGGTCTCATTTCTGTCTTCTCTTCAGCTTCTTCATAGCCAAAATCTTCGGGCTTTAGCTCAAATTTTTCATTTCTTTTTTCCATGATTAATTTTGCTATAAGCCATAATACAAGAGCTATTGATTTCTTCCCCCTGTTGTTGCATGGTACAACAAGGTCAAGGTAGTCTGTGTTGTTGAAAGTATCAGAAAGTGCAATTATAGGTATTCTTATCTGGACAGCTTCTTTTAGTGCTTGCTTGTCTATTGCAGGATCTGTAAGCAATATTATTTCTGGTTCAAAGAAGTTTTCATATGTCGGATTTGTAAGAGAGCCGGGCATGAATCTTCCTATTACAGATCTTGCACCGATCACTTCTGCAAATTTCTTGGCAGGGCTTTGTGCCACATCTTTTCTGGCAACTATCAGTATGTCTTTTGCGTTTGAAAGCATGTTTGCAGCTGCTGCTATCCTTGAATCCAGCATGCCAACATTCAGAACAGCCAGGCCGTTTGGCCTGACCTTGTAAATGAACTTGTTCATGTCTGCTGTTTTTGATGTCATTCCTATATGTACGCCAGCGCTCAGGTACTGCTCTCTTGGAATAAGAAGTGATTTTTTCATAAGTATAAGTGATATCAAAAACTTTTAATTTGATAATGTTGGCCTTTTTACAGTAATTGGCAATACGCCTTTTTCAAATTCTAAAGCAGCAACAAGCTTTGAATCGTGTTCATTTGATTTTACCAGAATAGGCGCGCCCATTGAAATTTGAAGCGCCCTGGAGGATATTATCCTAGTCCTTTCAAAACGAGTTAATGGTTCGTAAAACATCATTCAACCTCTGAATAAGCTCTTAAGCAAATCCATAATAGGCACCAAAGGTATTTAAAAGCTATTTCTCTTCAGTACTCCCGCATGTGTGTTCCGCCTTCTTAAGCCTATAAGGCAGAACGTCAGAACTGCTCTTTAACACTCGATCACATGCGGGAGTACTGTATTGATGACAAGTTCTATAGAACATGAAGGAAAGGCTTATTGAGAACTTTGATTAACCTATAATTTGTCAAAGTCCTCTATCCAATATATCTTACAGGCTCTTCTTTTGCGCCAAGCTGTTCAAGCATTCTCTTGTGAAGGCCGTCTGATTTTTTGATTCTTTCCTGCATCTCCACAATGCTTTTTTCGAGCATTGTGAAATCAAGCTTTATGCCCAGTATTTTTACAAGAATATGGAGTATAGCATCTGCTGCATTTGGATCTGTAAGCATTGGCATTCCAGAGGTCTCTCCCAACAGGCATATGCCGTCTATTTTTTTGGGTTTGGCAAGCCCTAGCAGCAGGCCTGACGCGCCAATTATTGTTCCCACCTGATGTTTTTTGCCAAAATCAATATCAAATTTCTTGTATTTTTTAATCATCTCCTTGTTGTTGACAGCGGCAAGCACAGCAGGCTTGCTCATGGACTTGCCTTCTGAAAAGCCGCCCAATGTTATTATTTCCTTTATGCCTAGTGTTTCTGCAAATTCTACTATCTTGCTGCATATTTCATAATGACCTTCTGGCGAAATGCTCTGCGTATCTCCTGTCAACACTACTATGTCCCTCTTCCCCTTCATGTAATGAAATTCCAGATTTAATACATGCACTTCTGAATTTTCATGGACAAGTACAAGAGGAAGAAAATGAGGGGAATAAAGCTCTGCAAATTTCTTCATTTTTAATTGATTTATCAGATATCCTGTAGCCACCCGGCCGACATTGCCAATTCCAGGCAGTCCTTCGATAAGTATGGGATTTTTAAGCTTTACTTTTTCAGAAACATGTATCCAGGATTCCATTCTAGAATTATAGTTTTCACGGTTTATATAGACTGGTTAAGCTGCATGGCGATAAGGAAGAAGTGTTATAGCTGACCAACTTAGTATTTTGGATGTTATTATAAGTTGGCCACATATAGTGAAGCAAATTATAATACCTGATTATTTGTTTGGTCAACTATAATATGTCAGCGCTTGAAAGATAACATCTTGTCTCTAAAATGTTTCGTTCAATGTCTGGTGATTCGCTTTCTCCAAAAAATGGCAGTGACGGTTGTTCAAACTCGCATAAAACATAAAATCGTTGCCTTCGCGCATCAAATTTTAATACGCCTCCAAATAAATTTTCATTCTTTATTAATTTTTGCCATCCTTCTGTATTTACCGTATTTGTCTTCTATGGAAAACTTGGGCGGGTGAGCCGTCTTTGTTCGCAGCCCGTGGCATTCTTCCTTCATCGTATAATGGTTTTCAGATTTGCAGAATTTAATCATTGCAGTACACCTTCTGCTCTAAGAACTTGTCTGCAATATTCACGAGTATCAAATGCTGGATGTGTTAGCAAGGCTTCAAAAGCCTCATATTCTGGCGTGCCTGAATTATAAACTTTAGGCCCGCCGTCTTCTGGCAAAAGCTCTACCCAAACACTTCTATGTTTTGCATATGATTCTATACGCTTTCCAAAAGTTCTGATATCTAAAAAATGCAATCTTAAAACTCCTTCAGGACCGCACGGCCATTTTACAGCCCTGTAAATTACATGTTCATCAGGATGCTGAATTTCAACATAAGACGTAATTCCGTTATTCCATACTGTTGGATTCATCTTACCACTTCTACCCTTACTTCTGCCCTGCCTTTTCCTGATTTTTCAATGCTTTCCAAAGCAGAATTGAATTCCTTTTCCCCCTTTTTGGCATTTTTTGTTTTCATTTTTACCAGATATTCAGGGGCCGCAATATAGTGGACTTGCAAGCCATTTTTCTGTGCTTCTGCAAGTATAGATTTTATTACGTCTATTCCGTCGCTTTTTGTAGAATTGATAAATATTTTTGCCCTGAACTCAAACTCCTTTTGCTCAATGTTCTTTTCAGCCAATTCTTTTATCATTGGTATCCATTTTTCAGGAATTCCCTTTTTCTCCAATGCTCCCGGCGTCAGTGCGGCCTTGAAGCCTTCGTATAAAGAGCCGAATGCTTCCTGCAGCAGATAGCCGACTTCTTCGTATGCTTTTGGAAGGTCTTTGCCTATCTGCTTGGCAGCTATTTCCAGCAGCTTCTCAGCCCTCTGGCTAAGCCTGTATTCCTTCATCTTGAAGTTTTCCTGGTTTTTGTCGACTTTTTTTATCGACAAAGAAATATTGTTGTTTTCCAGACGGGTGATTTTTGCTATAAACTGCTGTCCTGTCCTGACATGATTCCTGATATCCTTTACCCATCCGCTGCTTACCTCTGATATGTGTATCATGCCTTCCTTATTGTCGTATTCGTCAAGCTTTGCAAATGCAGAATTTGGATTGACCTTTGTGATCGTGCAAACAACAAGTTCTCCCTGGGTTGGCATTCCTCGTCTTCGTACCATGATGAACCTTATCAGTAAACGATTAAATAAACAAGGAATAAACAAATTTTATGGCACATCCTGTAAAAGTTGATGGATGAAAACTGACTTTTAGAAAATAATCCTTTTCTGTAAATCTTATTCCAAAAGCTAAGCAATATATATTTGGTCATGCCAATAGTAAGTCATGGCACATCCGGTAAAAGTCAACGGCAAAATATTTGCAATACCTGGTGGCGCTCTTTTTGAAATTATGTCGCAATTTACAAGGCAAGAAAAAATAGATTACAAAGCGCTGAAAATTGCCCTGATGGAGCAGGAGATTCCGCATGCAGTAAGTGAAAGCGCCCAGAATGGCCATATGGGTTACTTGAACTTTGACCTGATGGAAGCTCAGGAATCCCGCCAGCCCATTTCTATAGGAAATTATGATCCGGACAAGGTCATAATTGCGGCAAGGTTGATTTAAATAAACTAAGGATCAAGAAAAATTATGCGCCATCGTGTTATGGTTGATGGAGCTCGCTTTGAAGTGCCAAAAAAAGAGTTTGAAGCGTTACTCACGCAATTCCAGAATGGACGACTTTCTTACAGGGAATTAAAAGACGGATTGTACCTTTCATCCATACCTGATTCTGCGGCAAATGTGGATGGATTGTATCTTGATATAGATGAAATGGAATTGCGCAGAAGAGAAGAACCTGTTGTAGTAGGTAATTATTATGGGTATATCAGAATGCATGAGATCGGAAGAACGGCATGAAAGGCCTGCAGCTATTCCATAGCTTCCACGACAGTTGTCGTTATGTTTGCATGGCCGCCTGTGGGTTCTGCTAAAACAGCTTCACACACAAGGCATTTTACCACGGTTGCTGCCTTGTTGTAAATAATCTGTTCATTCTTGCATTTCTTGCACTTTACTTTCAGGAATTTGCTCTTTGGCTGCTGTCTGTCCATAATAATCTCTTAGAAATTCAGCAACAAAACTTAAATAAGCAATTTTTTGTCTTGAATTGCCAACAGTACTCACCAATGGAACAACAGATCATCACACGGAACAAGTGTTTGGGGCAAAATCCAACCACTTTAAATAGCTTTTCTTATTAGATAGTATTTGAAATTACGAGGTGGTCGTCCAATGACAAAACCGGAGGACATTCTGGAAGTCGTAGAAATAGCAAGAGACACAGGCAAAATTCGAAAAGGCGTAAACGAAACAACAAAAGCAGTTGAGCGCGGAATAGCAAAATTGGTTGTAGTGGCTGAAGATGTTGATCCTCCTGAGATCATAATGCATTTGCAGCCATTATCAGACGAGAAAAAAATACCTATGTACACAATACCGTCAAAAAATGAGCTGGGCCGTGCAGCTGGCTTGGCAGTTTCAACAGCTGCAGTTGCCGTTGTAGACGCTGGCGAAGCAAAAAATAAGCTTGAAGATTTGAACAAATAATTAGGTGATAAATATTCCTGAAGATGAGACACCGGCTGAAGTAATTACTATTTTAGGCCGTGGTGGAACAAAAGGCTTGATAAAGGTAAAATGCCGACTAACAGACGGAAGGGACAAGGGCAAGATTCTTACAAGAAATATAATGGGCCCTGTTCGCGTCGGCGACGTGCTGATGCTTAGGGAGACTGAAATGGAGTCTGTCGGCAGTTTCGGACGTAGGTGAGCCTTTTCTTTCGTGTGTTATAGTGATATCACGCAAAGAAAACCCTCGGGAAAAGAAAATAAAATATTAATTGGCGAATATCATGAAAAATCAAATAATA
>JACQNW010000096.1 GCA_016202845.1 Candidatus Aenigmatarchaeota archaeon | reverse complement strand
CCAAGAGAATCATAATAAAAGAATCAGAAAAACATTTTAATGAAAAAGAGCATTCTGGTTATTTGCAGATAAAGAAAATAGAATTTGCTGAGAAAAGTTAAGATGTTTTGTAATCTGCCCACATTCCTGAAGGTATTATGTCATGAGGACGGCCTTCTCTTTTTGTGCTCTCCCTTTCCATTTCCAGGTCAGCTTTTACATGAAAATCTCTAAGATTCCTGTATCCAGCTTTTTGCAGTGTCAGCCGAATGTGTCTTAATGTTAATGGCAGAGCATCTGAAACATGTCCGATATATGGTGCGTATCCCTCTATTCCTTCTTCCTCTTCGCTCTGGCCATAACGTTTTTGCCTCCATGCTTTTGCTCTTGCAGAACCCTCTCCCCAATAAGGCTTTACAAGAGCTACGTAAGTTTGGTCTCCGCGCTCCTCTTTTAATTCGGCAATTTTTGTCGGACTTTCATGAAATCTAGCAAAAAATCTTCCGGCCATGATAGCGTCTGCACCCAGCGCCAAGGCAATCGCAATGTTGTCGTTAGTTACAATACCGCCATCTGCTATTATAGGTACATATATTCCATTTTTCTTCATGTAGGTTTGCCTCCTGTTATCTATGGCAAAAACAGCAGTTGCCTGCGCTCTTCCCATCTTGAATTTTTGCCTTGTGGTGCAAATAGATCCAGGCCCCATTCCAACTTTAACAGCATCTGCGCCGTTTTCTGCCAAAAAATCAAACCCATCTTCAGTTACTATGTTGCCGCCAACGACAGGTACTTTAGGGAAAAGTTTTTTTATGTACCTTAATGCATCTGCTTGGTAATCAGAATACCCCTGCGAAGCATCGATGAACAAAATATCAGCTCCTGCTTTCACTAATGCAGGAACTCTTTTTCTGTAATCATGTGTGTTCACAGCAGCGCCAACCATGTATCTTTTATCGTCATCGACCAAGCCCTCAGGATGCTCTCTGTGGGCTCTAAGATCTTTCTTGAAAACCATGTACCTTAATCGCCCATGTCTGTCAACAACCGCGAGCGAGCCGTGATGACTTTCCTCTAAAACATCATTGGCTTGTCTCAAATCATAACCAAGTTCTTCATAAGAGGCTGTTTGAAGTTCAGAAAGGGGTTTCATTCTTTCATGTACTTTTAATCCTCTATGAATCCGTTCAGAAAAATCATTTTGCGTTATTAATCCAATAAGCCTGCCATTAGTTTTGCCTTTATGTGTAACAGGAAAAGTTGAATAACCCGTTTCTCTTGCTCTTTCGATCACATCATCAATAGAACTTTCAGGAGAAAATACATCAGGAACAACAAATCCTGCTTTATGCCTTTTGACAGCCTCCACCATTTCAGCCTCATCACGCAGAGGCTGGCTGCAAAAAATTACTCCCAAACCACCATGGCGTGCGACTTCTATGGCCATCTCAGGTCCTGTTACAGACTGCATTGGTGAACTCGTAAGGGGATTGTTTAAAATTAGAGTATCTTTAGGAAGTTCATCAGGGGCCAGTTCAACTTTTTGTTTCGTCCTGTAGCTGGTAATCGGCGATCTTAAATCAATGCCTTTTTCATCAAGTCCCTTCCTTATTCTGTCAGGATGAAGAACTAAATCATCATATGTAAATCCAGGCTTTGTGATGACCTGTTTTGCCATACACCATATACACTACTGAATTATAAATATAGAATTTGAAGAAAAGTAATTATTTAGCAGTACCTCCGAAAGTGAAAAGATAACGGCTTTGCATACACTCAGATGGATCGTCATACGTTGGCTTTAACCCTGCTTTCGGAGGTACTGTTTAGGTCTCCAAATATAATTTGATTCCCAGCCATCAGGCGCTTTTTCCAGCGATAACAATTCCTTTGGGTCAAAATTGCCTCTGTCATTTTCAAGCCTGCCGTCTTGCGTTATTGCATAGCGCGGGTCAGTTTCTCTGTGATAGTCTCTAACTCGTATAATGCATGTATCATCAATTCTTCCTCTTCTTAGCAGGTCTGCAAAACTTTCATATCCAAAAAACAACGGCGTTGCAGCGCCCATCTTGCGCTCTTCAATATACATGTCAAGCTCTTCTCCGACAGGGGTTGCTGTTTTACCCATCAAAACCTAGCTCCTTTCAGCGCAGAAGCGCACTCGCATGTCCTCTCTTCCGGTATCTTGGAAGCAATGGAGACTAAAAATCGTTTGAGCTTTTCATTGTTCTCCTTGAACACCCTTACAACTTCATCAAGGGTTACCGAATTTATATTAGGATTTTCTTTTAACCCAGAATCGTAATCTGTAATAACACAAATGCTGGCGTAGCAAAGTTCTAGCTCTCTTGCGAGTACAACTTCAGGGTACTGCGTCATGTTTATTATATCTCCAATTTGTGAAAACATCGAGCTTTCTGCTTTTGTAGAAAATCTCGGGCCTTGTATAACTATAACAGTCCCTTTTTCATGAACAGAGCCGAGCTGATTTTTGTTATCAATTATTATTTTTCTCAAGTGTTCACAGTAAGGATCAGCTGTACTGATATGAGTTACAGGACTATTACCTTCATAACACGTGTCTTCTCTTCGTGTAAAATTGACAAACTGGTCAGGGATTAAAAATTCTCCAGGTGCAATGTTTGCTTTCAATGATCCGACAGCTGCCGGAGCAATTATATGCTTCACGCCAAGCTCCTTCAAAGCCCAAATATTCGCCTTGTATGGGATTTTGTGCGGCGGATATTTGTGTCCTTTGCCATGTCTCGGCAAGAAAGCTATATCTTTTCCATTAATTTTGCCTATCATAATTTTGTCAGAAGGATCTCCGTAAGGCGTGCCAACACATTCTTCCCGGGCGTCTGTCAACAATTCATAAAATCCGCTTCCGCCAATTACTGCAAGCATTTTCTAAATACAATAGAAATACTTTAATAGTTGCGATGATTTCTATGAATATGGATTACCCAGTTTCAGACTCTCCTAAGGACAGAGAAGCATTAGCCAGAGCTAAGCCAGCAGATTACAAATCACTATATTTCATAGTAGAAAGAATGTTCAATATGAGTGGGTATGTGGATGAAGGAGCAGTTGCTTTTGTCATACCAGAAAGAAGAGATCTCAAGGAAAAAGTTTTTGCCAGGCCAGAAGGGGAAATTCCATATGGTCATGCAGGTCTTGGCCCAAAAGCAACAATATGGCATGAAGCCAGGCATCTTGAAGGAAATTTAGATGAAGTAGGAATGAAATAGGGAACCTCAGGTTCCCTATAACCCTCCTATGTGCGGCGAGCTCCTCTGCGGGTTTTCCATGAAAACTGTAAGGTCAAACCCGCAGTATTCCCGCTCGGAATAAACAGGGAATTTGTCGGTGTTTTTGGCTATAGATTCCCATTTGGCTCGTATCATGATTCAGCTCGCTATTAATCTTTTTCTTAGCAATACTTATTATGTCATGCTACTCTGACTCTCCAAGATATAGCGGTGCTTCTACTGTAGGCTATGCAGAATTCAGGAGCCAGAGTTATGCCCCTGTTTCAAGCTACAAAGCAAGAGTTTCTTATGAAAGGCCGGAAAGCCCGCTTGATCAGTATGTTCATGCATTATCTGCGCAGAATCTGCCTGCCCTGAAAATAGATGACCATGGCCTGCCAACATATCCATCATATTTAGGCGTTCCGATAACAGAGCCTTTGCTTGGTGAACACCTGCTGGGACAGACAAACGGAAGAAGGATAAATATCTCATCTTCAACAGATCCTCAGATAAAGAATTTCGTGCTTATGCACGAAGAAGAGCACATTAAAGACATGTCTGCCTCAGAATGGGAAGTGGACAAAAGAGCTGTGCAGCGCTTGATAAAATCCAAAAAATCTGTTTCGTGGATAAAAGTAAAATTGCTGCTAAAGGCAAGATGGCACGAAAAGGCAGACCTTCTGCTTTCAGACGAAATGGCAGAACAACTGGCAACAACTTAAATAGATTTTTTTACATATAAGAAAATGTTTTACAGAAGTGAAAAGGCTGCACATCAAATTTTTGATTCTTTGGGATACGAAACTGTGCTCAAAATTGCATTTGATGTTGATTACAGAACCTTAGAGCCCAATCAAATTGATGCTATAGCAAGGCTTATAGGTTTAGGTTTAGCTGAATCAGAAAATGATCTCATTAAATTCACAAGAAAAGGAAGGCTAATTTATGGCCCATGGGCAGCAAGTATGACAGGCTGCTGGCAAGAGCATACGGATGAAAAATTGCCAAAATAAATCAGCCTTTAATCCATTTCTTCTAATCTTATCCAATGCCTTCATACAGCATAACAACTTATGGCTGCTCTAACAACCAGGCAGAATCGGAAATAATGGAAGCCTTGCTTAGGAAAAAAGGATTTTCTGCAGCACCAGCAGAGCAGGCTGATATTGTAATTCTAAACACATGTTCTGTAAAAAACGTCACGGAAAATAAAATACTTCATGCAGCCAGAGAGCTCCAGACCAGCAACAAGAAATTCATACTGACAGGCTGCATGCCTGAGGCGCAATATGATGTTGTAAAAGAAGTTGTGCCAGAAGCAGGGATTGTAAGCACACACCACATTGACAAGATAGGAGAAGCTGCTGAAAGCATGCTTAACGGAGAGTATGTAGAAATATTGGGAAAAGCAAGGCCTGTAAAAGCATCGCTTCCAAAAATAAGGAAAAATCCGGTTATTGACATCATACCGATATCTTCAGGATGCAAATCTTTCTGCACTTTCTGCTCCACAAAGCTTGCAAAAGGCGATTTATTCTCTTACCCTACAGAAATTATTGTTGATGCAGTAAAGAAAGCAATAACAGAAGGTGTAAAAGAATTCTGGCTGACTTCACAAGACAACGGCTGCTATGGCTGTGATAGGAATAAAGACATTACCGATTTGATTAATGAGATTACGTCAAATGCAGACGGAGACTACATGCTTCGCATAGGCATGATGAATCCGGAACATGTTGTAAAACTATTGCCTAAATTGCTGGAAGCTTATGAAAACGAGCATGTATTCAAGTTTTTTCACTTGCCTGTACAGTCAGGAAGCGATCAGATTCTTAAGAAAATGAAAAGAAGGCACACCGCAGAAGATTATGTAAAAATAGTGGAGGAAATAAGAAGCAAATTTCTTCTGTCAACTATATGGACAGACATGATATGCGGCTTTCCTGAAGAGACAGAAAAAGATTTCCAGATGTCCATGAAATTGCTTGAGCGTACGCAACCGGACTTTTCAAATGTTTCTGCTTATGGCAATCGCCCTAACACACTCGCAGCAAGGATGAAGCAACTGGACACCGCCGTAAAAAAAGAAAGGACAAGAAGGATGAGCGACTTTGTCAGGGGCATGTCAGAAAGGCAGAACAAAAAATGGGTTGGCTGGTCGGGAAAGATAATCATAGATGAATTCAACACAGTAAAACAGACATGGATCGGAAGAAACTTTGCCTACAAGTCGGTTGTTGTAAAAGGAAACTACAGTCTTGGGCAGTCGATTGATGTCAAAATTACAGACGCAGCAGTTTCAAATCTTATGGCATGATGAGTACCTCCGAAAGTGGAAACACAATGGCTTTGCAATGCACTCAGGATGGATCGCAATACTTTGGCTTTATAGCAAACCCTGCTTTCAGAGGTACTGATGTTTAAATTGCGCCCAAAAGCCCTGCTATCGCCGGCGCAAGAATTATTCTCATTATGGAATACACAACAAACGCAATGAGTGCGACTTCAAGCTTTGTTTTCATGCTTTCGCCCTGCAGCAAAAGCTCTCCAAGAACCATCCATAGAACCAAGGGCACTAGGTATATAGAAACAAAGCCTGGAAGTGTTGTAGACCCAAGTACAGAAATGGAAATTATTGGCGCCAGGAACAGGGCAATGATAGCCATCGCAAATGTCCTTTTCGGCTCAAAGTTATGGCCAATGAATTTGTCAATAATAGCTATGACAGCAAATGCAATAATCGCATCAATAAACGTGGCAATTATTCCGCCCATGCTAAGCGGCAATGCTGCCGTAATGTCTACCATGAATTATACATGCTGAAAACCAGTATATATAGTCTATTTTTTAAGCAGTACTCCCGCATGTGTGTTCCGCCTTCTTAAGCCTGTCAGACAGAACGTCAGAACTGCTCTTTAACACTCAATCACATGCGGGAGTACTGTTAAGGTCTCTTACAGAGTACCTCCGAAAGTGGAAACACAATGGCTTTGCAATGCACTTAGAATGGATTGTAATACGTTGGCTTACCCCTACTTTCGGAGGTACTCTCTTACAAGTTTTACTATTTTCTCGCCGTCAGCTCTGCCGCGCAGATTCTTCATCGCCAACCCCATAAGAGCATTTTCTGTCGCAGATGGATTCCTGGAAACTATCATTTTTATGCTGTCTTTCAATTCTTTGTCTGTTAGCATATAGAAATCCTTTACTGCAGAGCGGATATCTTTGCCTGTCATCAAATATTGCTCCAGAATCAAGAGCACTGAATCTTTTGATATTTTTTTGTTCTTTATTTCGACAAAAATATGGCCAAGATCTTCCCTCTTTATTTTCCCGATATCAAGTCCCCTTCTGCTGAGGTCTTTGAATGTGTTCAGCAGTGTCGATGCAACGAGCACCTCGCCGTAATGTGAAAGCTCCTCATACCAGTGAAGGTACCTTGACTTTATCATCTGGTCTGCCAATTCCTCAGGCAGCTTCATTTCTTTTTTCTTTTCCAAAAGCGTCTTTGGTGTCTTTATTTTGTCAACAATGTCGGCTAAAAATATGGGCTGTATGTCAGATTCAGGGTACAACCTGCCAGCACCCGGCAATGGCCTCATGAATTTGGAGCCTATGCCGTCTGCATTCCTTGTTTCCTCTGGCACGCCAATTGAGCAATAGTTTGCCCTGTTTAGCACAATTTCCATTGCAGCAGCAGGGTCCTTGCCGGCAGAAATAAAAATGTCATCTTCTTCACCAGCTTTCAGCTCTTTGCGCAGGGCATTGAATTCATAATGCAAATCTGCGCGTTCTTCCTCGCTGTGTATTATCCCGTATCCATACATGTCAGCGTATGTAGAAAGTTCCTTGCCAAGAGTTCTGTCGCCCAATTGCTTTATCAAAAGCCCCTTGAATTTTGGAAGTTTAGCAGCAAAAATTTTGCCTCCTGCTGCTATAGCTTTCGTAAGAACAGACATTTTAGTATCCTTGAAAATTTCAGTTACGTCTTTGTACTCTGTTTTTGCCTGCTTGAACCCCCTTTTCTCCAGTTCCTTCTTTATTTCCACAAGCGCAACCTGCCTTTTTATCTCGTTTTCTACTGCATCTGCTATCTTTTCCAGCTCCTGAAAGCCCTTTATCTCCACTCTTGCGCCTTGCGCGATTGAAACATTGATGTCCTGTCTTATGCTGCCTATGCCCCTGACAACAGGCAGGCTTCTTAGAAGGAGCCCTATCGTCTCTGCCGTTTCCTGTGCATGCTTTGGTGATTGAATAGAAGGATCTGTTGCAATTTCAATAAGCGGTATTCCTTGCCTGTCCAGCCTGTACTCGACGGACATTTCTGTTTTGCCCATCGAAGTAGAGGCGTCTTCCTCCAACATTACTGTTTGTATTCCTACATTTCCAAACGAAGTTTTAATATTGCCATTTAATCCAACCATTCCTGTCCTCTGGAAAGCAGAAACAACAGATCCATCTATAATGTTCTTGCGCATAAAATGCAGTTCATCCACAATATCACAACCCAGCAGCTTGCAAGTCTGTAATGTTGTATCCAATGCTTTGCTATTAGGCCCAATAGGCGGTTGTTCGTCCAATTCTATCAAGCAAGAAGATTCTGTATTATATTTGTAAATATATGTCTTGGATTTTGACTGCTCATATTCAGCAGCAGTATCAACTTTTCCTGTTTCTCCTGCAATTGCCCTCATCATCCTTCTAATTTCAAGTGGGGATTCTTGGCTGCGCATTATAGGGCAGTTACAGAAAAGTTTTGTCCCGCTGTCTAACTGCTGGTGTATTTCCAATCCAATCTTAACTCCAAGATTTTTGTATTCCATGTTAAAAACTCCTTGGGTCTATCCTGTTATTTATCTCGCCAACATAATCCTTCAGCATCATTTCCTTCGCTTTTTCAACATCTTTTGTGTGTCCAAGAACCCATCCCAGTTTGACGTAAGCTGTTTCAGGTGTCATTGGAACAGGCAGTATGCCTGCTTTTTGTTCTATCCTGCCTGTAGAGTAAACATTCAATGCAGGATTGCCGTTTATTGCTTGCGTAGTCATAACAAGCAAAACATTTTTTGAAATTGATGAAAACAAATCCAGAAGTATCTTGTGATGTTTTGTGGATTCGTCAACAGCATTTACTGGAAAATTGCCGAAGCCTGCTCCTTCGAGCATTATCCCTCGAACGCCGGAGGAAACAAGATTTTCAATAATTTTATAGTTAAAACCCGGGTAAGTTTTAACCAAAGCTACAT